>DATNRC010000654.1:0-4592 GCA_036703705.1 Candidatus Obscuribacterales bacterium | reverse complement strand
ACATACAAGTAGAGGGTGATCGGCGTTCCGCGCAGGGTTTCCGGACTGACGCACCCCATGTCAGGCACTTCATCGTTAAGCATAATCATGGAATCGCCAATTTTAAGCTCGGCATGCATGATCTTCTTGCCATCCGGCCCCAGGCATACATCTTTCTGCTCAGCGCCAAAAGCCTTCTTGTAAAACTCAATTGCCTGTTCAGCGTTCTTGACAGTGAGGCTGGGAGTTATCGTATGGAAACCCTTTGGAATTGGATTGGTCATGGTTATTCTCCTCAGGATTTGGGTTTGAAATTGATGGATTAGTTAAACACGGTCCGGGAGAATTTACCTTAAAGCGAGGAATTCTTAATTGCCTGATGCTTCTACGATTTGCGCACAAAAGGGCGTTGAGCAGTACAAGCGCTGCCATTTTTCAGATGCTCAATCCCTCTTCCGAGAAGCAGTGCGGCACGCACGAGATGAAAACGCGCCGCCCGACCGTCTAGTTGACTTGCTCAACAACCTGGCCGCCGCTTACCTGGCAAATGCGAAGTATGCAGATGCGGAGGGTGTTTTGCGGGAAACATTCTCATTGTCCGAGAAAATTCCCGATCAACGGGTCAGGCGCCTGGCTCTCGCCAAATGTCACACCACGCGCGCCAATCTCATGCGATATTACGATGAACTCGCCAGGGCGCAAGCGGATTTGCAAGCCGCCATTGACAATCTGGAAGACGAGGCTGACACCGTATACAGTATCGAGCTCCTCTTCAATCAGACAGCCATTTTGCTCGCGCGCGTCTTGATTGATGAATGCCGGGCATTGTTTGATCAGCTATCGCAAAGGATTCGCCATGCCGTCGCAAAGGGCCTTTTGAGCTGCAAGAGAACTTACCGCGACCCATCTCACGACGGCTGGCCTCTCTTCGGCCAGGAATGGGATGAAACTTCGACGGCCGACGTAGAAAAAGAGTATGAGGCGCGACTCGCTTATGTAGGAGCAGCTCTATGCGACTCAATGGCCGAAGCCCTCGAGCTCTCACAACGCGCCGAGCGACTGTGCCTGGAGAATGGCGGCAAACCGGAATGGCTGCTCAGCGAAGCCCTGCTGCAGATGAGCAACTTCAATCCCGAAGATCGGGTGAAGGCGGCAGAGCTAGCCAGCCGCGCCCTCGAAATAGCGGAAAAAATCTATGCGCCTCCCAATCCCATGTTGTCCATCTTTCTCTTTCAACGTGCGGGATCGATCATGCTCATCAAGGACAGGCAGGCCGGCGAGCCCCTGTTCGAGCGCGCATTGAAAATTATTGAATCAAGCTTCGGCGAACGGCATCCCAGAAGCGCCGCGGCCAAAATTCGCCGCGCTCACCTTTTGTCGTTGGACGGCAGCACGCCGGCCATTCTCAAGCAGCGAGAATTACTCATAGAAGAAGCGATTGACATTCTCGACGACATTTTCGACGGATCGCATTCCGATGTCATCGGCGCTCAACTCTGTCTTGCCTCGCTCTTTCAGTGCAGCGGCAAGCTTGCCGAGGCGGAGTACATTATGATTTCCGCCCTGGCAAAAGTAGAGGCAGCCGAGGACAAACAGCGATTGATGTTGGTGGTCCTCGACAGCCTGATTACGTTTTACCTGCAGCTCAATAGGATTGAACAGGCACTTCAATATCTGGACAAGCAAAAATCGATTCTTCTCACAACATATACCGGCAGTGCGCCAAGCTGCGCAGCACGCCTTTGTGAATTGGCACAACATTACACATCAATTTTCAGGGACGGCGACGCAGAAGAACTTCTCACGCGCGCTCGGGACATCACGAAGAATATCACCGAGTCTTACGAGGCAAGCACAATTCAGCTGATGAAAATCTATGCCGACAGCGGGCGGGCCGAGCTGGCAAAAGAATTGTTGGCGACCCTGCCGCCGACGACAGATCGCTCACCGCCGTCCCTCATGCGGATGTTCAAAATTGCTAACGCATTGTTCTCGGCAGATTCGGAGCAAGCTGAAAAGATTGGGCTTGAAATATTCAATGTCTCGCTCGCCACGCTGCCGCAAAGCATGCAAGCTCTCGGCCCGGGCGCCGGTCTGCTCGTCGACAAGTACTTGCAACACAATCAGCTCGAAGAGGCTCATCGCATCGTCAATGCGCTCACGGAGCGCAAAGAAGAAATCGGGATTTTAGGGCGTTCGGCGTTGCCGCATTTTTTGAAAGCACTCGCAGACGCCTATGCGAAAAAGCGAGATGTAAGGGCGCAGAAGCTCTACGAAGAAGCGCTCGCCTCAGCTGAAGAGTGCGAGGGATTGCAATTGGACATCATGGAGCAGATTCTCGCCTCCTATGCCGACTTTTGCACCATGAATCAGCTCACGCAGAAAGGCGACGCTTTACTCAGGCGGCTTGCAGAAATGCGCAGGAACAGATATGGGGAAAGGAGCTTAGAACACACCAAGACATTGCTGGGTCTGGCGCTCACGCGAGCGGAAATCGGCGATTATTCAGAAGCCGATCGTCTAAGCGCCCGAGCACTGTCGATTTTGGACGCGCTGGAATCCTCAGCCGAAGAAATGATGGCCGCCCTCGAAGTCCGCGCCGCCATCCTGAAGGCGCTCAATCGCCACAATGAAGCATGTGAAATCGACGAGCGCATTAAGAAGCTGCGCTCCTGATCTCTTCCTCTTCGCATGTCAGATGCCCGCAAGTGCATTCCGACATATCAGCGGACATTGAGCATTCCGCTGAGCAATATCTTTCACCAGTTGTGACGTTACAACGACACGGCGGGTGTCCGCACAGCGATTTTTCTTCAATCAGATCCTGGTCTTTCTTCATCTGAGGTCACTCTCTTGGTTGGAATTTCAGCCACACTGCCTGATACACTTAAGGCTTGCAATCACGGAAGTTCGAATTTCATTTTCTCTTGCGCTGCGATGCTCGTCATCGGCACCTCCGCCAAAACCCCCGCTCTAGAGTAGGACTTGAAAGGCGGGATTTCGTTCCCGCCCTCGAGAAGCTCACTGAGAATGACTGCGCTCGTCAAACGAGCCCTCAAATGAAAGTCGGATAATACGAGGACAGCGGCAAACGCCCTTGGATAATCGACACGTCACCTCAACTTAGATCCATTAATTTATCGAATCCCTAAATGGACAACTGTCGCTAGCCTCTGTAACATTCAAGATCATGGAATGAGCAATTTGCTCAAACGGAGACCTCAGCTCGCTGAGCTGTGGCTGCGAGAAATCAAAAGTGGCCATCATGCCGTCTTCATTGCCAGTCTGTGAGGAAGAATGGCTCATATAACAGCAAGGCACGAATTCAATCGCCTCTTTCGTAACCGGCGACTCATTCTGCTTGTACGCGCAGGCTCCACTTTGGCGACATGCATATCCTTCCTGGCTGGCACAGGCGCGACACCTTCAAATGACGATACCAAATCCGCCACCACAAAAGCGCAAGGGAAGAAGGCAGAGACAGTTCTGTTTCATTTTCCCGAGGACAGATCTCTGGGTATTCTGCAGCTTCACGGCTCAAGCGGGCGAACCGCCAAGAATCTGCCTGCACGCGGAGTTTTGCATGTTCCCCGTTATCCGTTTATTAAGCTCACGATAAACTTTGAAGGCTCGAAGGACCTTTCACCATTGAAGAAGCTCCCGCCCGATGTTATCACCGAACTCAACATTTCCAATCTTGAAATCGGGGACGATCAATGCAAATACATCGCTCACCTCACCGGGCTAAAGGCTCTGAACGCTCGCGGCACAGATTTTACCGATCGAGCAATCGATGATCTCTTTCCTTTGAAGCAATTGATTCGCATAAGCTTGAGCGAGACTCTGGTCACAGGCAAGGTCATACCCAAACTCATTCGTTTCACCAAGCTTCAAGACATCAACTTCAACAGCACCAACGTAGGTGATGAAGGTCTCGAGCTTCTCGCCCAGCTGCCCAATCTTCAAATACTTGCTTTAGGTCGGACGCACATTACCGACAAAGGAGTAAAAAAGCTGTCCTCTCTTCCCGCCTTGCGCGCTCTCGACCTGGAATTCAACAGCCGCATCGGCGACGCGAGCATGGCTCATTTGAAGAAGATGAACCTTATTTCTCTCAAAATGGCAAACACGCATATGACGAGCAAGAGCGTCAAAGACCTGAAGCAAATGAAATCGCTCACTGAGCTCGTATACAGTGACAGAAACTTTAAACCGCAAGAGGTGAATGAGCTTCGAAGGGCACTGCCAAAGTGCAAGCTGGAAGAATATGTGAGCCGCCGAGATTTTCCGCCTGAATTGTTCGCGCCGCTTCACTAGGCAGCCCGCAAGCCGTGCAAATTGCTCAAGCCGCATCGGCAGATTGGAAATTTGGCGGGCGCAACGGGCTGACTACTCACATAACTAACGCTGCCTGTGTTCGGCAGGAAAAGTTACAGTCAGCACGGTGCCTACGCCGTTAGGACCACTCTCGATTGAAACGTCAGCATGATGAGCGGCGGCAATTTCCTTCACTATTGCCAGTCCCAAACCGCTGCCCGGTGCGCCGGTTCCCAGAGGACGATAGAAGCGTTCAAAAACTCTTCCGCGCTCCTCCACGGGAATGCCTGGTCCGG
>DATNRC010000653.1:0-14130 GCA_036703705.1 Candidatus Obscuribacterales bacterium | reverse complement strand
TTCTCTCGACTTCGCGCGCCGATGGGCGGAGCCTCGTGTTTCCGCAAAGCGATTTCGGCACGTGGAAGGGGTAGCGAGAGTCGCTCGCGAAATTGCAGAGAAATGCAATGTCGATCCTTTTCTTGCCGAATTGTCCGGCTGGTTGCACGATGCCTGCAAGGAAGTGAAAGACAAAGAATTAGTCGTCATGGCCAGGTCGTTTGGTCTCAGGCTGCATCCGATCGAGGAAGAAAACGGACATCTGCTTCATGGTCCTGTGGCCGCACAGGTTGTGAAAAACGAATTGGGAATTACTCACCAGCCCTTGCTGGATGCAATAAGTGAGCATACTCTTGGCGCAGTCGGAATGAGCGAGCTTTCGAAAGTCTCTTTCCTTGCCGATTGCCTGGAGGAAAGTCGCCCGCGCGATTTCGCTGATCCCATTTGGGATGCGCTCGGCTGGAAGGGAACAAAGAAAGGCAACCGACTGGACATCGATCGAGCGATGCTTGTGGCGTGCGATATGAGTCTCGATCATTTGCTCAAATCACAACGAGTCATCCATCCGCGCACCATCGAAGTCAGGAATTGGTTTTTGAAAATTGTACGAGAGCGGACAAATTGAAAATTGCGTCGGCGTTTCGCTACTGCGCCTACGCAGTATTCGATCCCCTGATACTGCGTCAGTGCAGCAAGAAATGTCGGTCTTCAACTGCGTACGCGCAGTATTGGCGTTTTGAATACTGCCCGCGCACATATTTGAAAGGAGACAAAAAGATTCTCCTGCAACCTTCGCATAGGCCAGCAGATGCAGGAGAAACTGGAAGGATTTGTTAAGCGAGGTTCTCAGCCTGAAAGCAATGTTTGAGAGGCACCTCCTTGTGCGAACAGTTGCAAAACCTACTCCATACTCCGGCAGGGGCTCCCCAGCCCAGGACTAAGCACACAATTAAGCCTAAGCGGCGCGCTTGCGGATTTTAGCGATGCGCTGCGCGTCCTCGATGCGACGCCTGGCGTCGTTGCCATCATATCCAGTGGCGCCCACGACCTCCAGAACTCGTTCCGGCGACATAGCTTTTTCCAGCGGCTTGAACTTGCCGTCCAACCACTCCAGCGCAGCTTTCTTTTCAGGAGTGATGTCCTTTCTCATCTTTTCCTTCTTCACCATCTCCCAGCTGACATTGCCGTCTTTGTCCATTACATCGCTCAACACGCTCTGACCGTTCTGGTCGCGGCGTCTGAGAAGCTGTACGGCTTCTCTTCGGTGTTCTGCGTCAGTGGGCCCTTTTTTTTCCTGCGGCGGTTGCTGCGCCTCGCGCTTCTTTGCGGCCGCCATTGCGTCGGACATCCGCCTGTCTGTGTCTTTTGGATCCAGTCCTGCCTTTTGAGCCAGTTCGCGAACATGATCCTTGGTCATATCGTTGGTGCCAGGAACGTATTTACGCAGGAACGTTTGCTCTTTCTGGAGATGCTCTAAAGCCTTTTTCTGTTGCGGGCTGAGTTTGGGATCTTGAAGCCTCTCATTGATGGCGCCGGGTTTTACGTTGCCTTCACCATCGATGAGATCGCCATACAAGCTCCGACCATTCTTGTCGCGTTTGAAGAGCTCTTTCATAGCCGCCTTTCTTTCCGCCTTCTTTTCCGGGGTTTCTGGCGCCTCGGGCGGCTGCGCGCCTTTCTCTCGTTTTTCTGCTGCCTGCCTGGCAGCTTCCATTCGTCTGTCCACGTCTTTCGCATCCAGCCCGGCATTGACTGCCAGTTCACGCACATGGTCCTTAGTCATGTCGTTAGTGCCGGGAACATATTTGCGCAGGAATGTTTGCTCATTCTGCAGATGTTGCAGGGCCTTGCGTTGAGCATCAGTGAGCTTGGGATCGTTAAGCTTCTCATTGATCGCGCCCGGCTTGATGTTGCCATCCTTGTCAATAAGATCGCTGTACAAGCTGCGTCCGTTTTTGTCTTGTTTGAACAGCTCAGTCATCGCTGCTTTCTTCTGAGCTTTCTGCTCCGGCGTCTCGCCTGCCTCTTTCTCTCGTTTTTCCGCTATGGCTTTGGCGTTGTCAGAGATGGCCCCACTGCTTCGGGCCTGTCTCTAAGTCAGTTAAGCGTTAATGACTTCCTGCCTATACAAGGTATTGAATACGGTATCATATCCAAGGAATACGCTTCAATGCTATTTGCTTAATCTTCTACTTGGACCAGCGCGGAGGCGTGCAGCTTTAGCTGTAGCCGAGGCGCTGGCGCGGGCGGTGGGTGGGTAGCCACCCGCGAAGCGGGTCACAGTAGAATCGCGAAGCGCAGCTGTTTGTGTATGGTGATGAACGGTACTGCGCGCGCTGGCTCAGGGAAGTGAGTACGGTATCTGATCCAGGTTGTAGATCTCTGCAGCGTGTTGCTTGATTGCCAGTCCATCCACTCCAAGCACTGTTTCAGGAGATGGTTCTGGCTTATTTGAGAATGCTTCCCATGGCGTTCTATTTCCGAGAGCCTGGTGCGGCCGCTCAAAATTGTAGAACTCTATCCAGGCTGCTATGCCTGCCCTGGCATCGGCAATTGAGTCGTAAGCTTTCAGATACACCTCCTCATACTTCAGACTCCTCCATAGTCGTTCAACGAATACGTTGTCGATCCAACGTCCTCGCCCATCCATGCTGATTGCAATTCCACGGTCTTCGAGAACATCAGTGAAATCGCTGCTGGTGAATTGACTGCCTTGATCGGTGTTGAAAATCGTAGGCAGACCATAGACAAACGACTCCTTGAGCGCTTCAGCGGCGAATGATGCTTCCATTGTGTTGGAGAGGCGCCAGCTTAGAATAAATCTGCTGTACCAATCCATCACGACGACTAGGTACAAAAACCCTCTAGCCATCGGTATGTACGTAATGTCTGATGCTGATACTTGTCCGGGTCTATCAATTGTGAGTCCTCCCAAAAGATATGGATACTTCTTGTGCTCTGGCGACGGAACTGTGGTCCTGGGCTTCGTGTAGATTGCCTCTAACCCCATGAGCCGCATGAGCCTGCGCACCCTCTTTCGATTCACAATGTAACCGCGGTCGCGCAGCGCTTCAGTCATCCGACGCGATCCGAAAAACGGCGTCTTGAGATATTGCTCATCGAGCAGTCGCATTAACTCCAGATCGGCAGGTGATGCACCTACAGGCTGGTAGTACAGCGATGATCGCGAAACCGCGAGCAATGCACATTGACGTTTAACGGAGAGCTTCTTACTGTTACGCTCGATCATTGAGAGCCGGGTTTCGCGGCTTAACGACCGAGCACCCGTGCTAAAAAATCTCTCTCCACGGTGAGCTGTCCGATCTTTTCGTAGAGCTCGGCGACGTTTTCCTGCTTCGTGTCTTTGCCATTACTGCTGGGTCTTTCAAAGGCGACCTCAGCGTTTTCGAGTAACGTCTTCTTCCAGTTTTGTATCTGATGAGGGTGAACACCAAACTCTGCTGCCAGTTCCGCTATGGTCTTCTCGCCTTTAACCGCAGCCAGAGCCACTTTTGCTTTGAATGAAGGACTGTGTTTCTTACGTGTTCTTTTCAAGAGGATGCTCCTTTCCATCGACTACTACTTTAGGAGCAGGAGCCTCACTTAACCAGTGGCCAAATTTTCAGGGGCCAGTTCTGTCCATCCGCCGATCGACATCCTTCGGATCCAATCCGGCGCCTTTTGCCAATGCCTCGACATGGCTTCTGGTCATGTCGTTGGTACCAGGCACCAGCGAACGGAAGGTCGTCATTTCCGACTTCATATGTTCGAGAGCCTGTCTCTGAGCGGGAGTCAATGTCTTGTCTTCAAGTCTCTTATTCAAAGCACCTGGTTGAATATTGCCATCTTTGTCAGCGACGTCGCTGTACAGACTGCGACCATCTTTGTCTCTCTTGAAGAACTCTCTGAGCGACGCTTGTTTTTTCGCCTCTCCCAAGAATTTGTCGAGATCTGCTCTGCTGATTCCGGCATCTCCTTGCGAAATTGATTCGAAGTTCGCGGTGACTCGTCTGGCCAATTCCTTCTCGAGAGGAGTTACGCCTGGCCGCCTGGCATAAGCCTCAATATCTGCCTTGGTAAGATCGCGATTGGTCAGTCCCCAATTGCCCCAGTTTTCCTTCGACCAGGCGTTTGTCGCCGCAAACATATTCTCTGCCTGCAAGCCAATCACCTGTGGGAGAAGTCCGCTCCTTTCCATTTGTCTTGTCGCTTCGGCGATTTGAGCGTAACCCTGCGGACCCTGTCCAATAGTACTCTGGCGCACTTCCTGCTGCAGAGCTTCACTGCCGCCGGTCACAATCGCGGATTCGATTCTGCTTGCTGTATCGCTGGCGGTCGATCTCGTTCTTGCTTCGGGAGTTGGTTCTGCTTGTTCAGCTCGTGACATGATTTTGTCCTCGAAAAACGGCGAATTGGGAAGATGAATCGCCCTTTCAAGACGGCACCCTTCAAGCAAACGCGTGCTTCTGCCACTCGCAGTTGCGAATGTGGTCAGCGTCAAATTTCAGCAATGCTCGCGCAATGCTTCTGCGTATCAGTGCTAAGGGGTCGGGCCGTAAACTGTGTGTGCTTGAACGATGAACGTCCTGGGGAGGAGCGACTAATATGCTAGGGAGGTCTGGGTTGCAAGCTGTTCTTGCACGCTACTACATTAACAACCCAGCGTGACAGCAACGTTACGATGAAAACCTGCCAAAATGGTAACCTTCTTTGCAAAAGATTTTGACTTGATGGTGGCGGCACATGGCATTTGGTCCCAGCCAATTCCAGCTACAAGCCAATAATCTTTTCCGACACGGACTACATCGCCTACCGAATACAGCAAGCAGAAGATGATCCGGATTTGATTTCGGACATGGTGCGTTTGGCACATCGTTATACCGAGAAGGATCCATTCTCGGCATCGTTCTGGCTAGACAGAGTTCAGGAGAGGCTCCAAAACAAGCAACAGTAAATACGTCAGCGCAGTCAAAGGAGCACGACGAGTCACTTGCCAGGCAGATATCCACCCCAAGATGAAGATTGCAAGGTGGGAAGCGCAGCGAAACATATCCAGGGTTATCTTCCGCTCCAGTCCCTATATTTATGTCGCAAACGACATGAGTTTCCAATGGTCCTTCGCCGAACTATTGTTGCGCCTTGCTGGCGGGAGCGGCCCAGTTGAAACTATAGCTTCGTTTTTCAACGCTACTTTTTGTTTGATCTTCGACTGTCAAATCAGTAACAACTTCATACTCCGCTTGTTGAGGCTGAAGTGTCCTTGGATTGGTGACAACAAAGAACTTACTCGTACGCTTGACGCTTTTGAGCATGTCTTCTGAAAATGGCTTGACACCCTCGCGCGGAGGAATCTGTGCGGCAAACTGCTTGATCATACTTCCGAGTGCCTTTCTTGCCTCCTCCCCTTCCAGGACCGATTGAGCCGAAAACCTGACGTGCCCCGGCGCATTCGCAGCGCTGCCTTCGCTCTGTATTATGAGCGGCACCATAATGGCGCCTCCGCCGAGCATGGCGATCTTTTGCTCGAGAGTCTCGCTTTTCCCAGCGGTTGTGTCGCATCCAATCCATGTTTGCACCCAAACTCTCCAGAAATCGCCGCTCTTCTCCTTTATCTGCGCGATCATTTCCGGCGACCGCATCATGGCGCTCAGCGCCTCGCGCATCTTTGGATCGTCGGACGGAAGAACCTGGAGCGCTTTCTCGACTGATTGCTCGATACCAACGATGTCTTGCAGCGTACCTGCGGAGTTGATCACGAGCGTGGGTAAAGCACTCGCAAGTGCTGTAACGGGAGCAAGCTGCGGACCCAATTGCCGTCGAGTTTCCGCATCGGTCAAATCGAGTCCGTCCAGATTCAGGAATTGATAGTTTTCGAAGCGCAGCTCGAGGTTTTTGCCGTCTTTCGCTCTTGTAAGAACGATATCGTAGCTCATCTTCGCAGTTTTGCCCTTCTTGAGTGCGGTCTCGGTAAGGGTAGCGCGGGAAGGGACCGGCCATGCGAATTTTGCTGCGGCGGCCCACACAGATTGACTGAGAAGCCCGGCAATCGGCAAGACAGCCGTCAACGACATGCGAAGAGAAACCCGCTTCATTCGGTAGATCGAACTTTTCATTTTCACCTCTGTGTTTTCAAGACTCCTGACTCACGCTTTGCTGTCGTGTTTGTCTTCGTTGACAGTCTCCTTGCTGCGTGCTTTATTCTCCAGCCAGTAAAGGAACAGCATGAGGGCGCCGAACAACAAAATGACTGTTCCCCATACCAGATTCAGGTTGAACCTGTATGTCTCGGCGGCCGAAGACAAAACAGTCATGACAGGGTGACTGATTCCCCACATGACGAGCATGATTCCAATGATCAAGAAGAGCGATCCGATTGGCAGCCTGACATCCAGCATTGGCAGATCCTCACCACATTTGGTACTACCAGAAGAGAAGATTCAAGACTATGGTCATGGCGACAACAATGGCAGCTAACACGGGTGGTCGCTTGATCCAGCTCTCCGCGATCGCCGCCACTTCTCTGGGCCTGCCCCACACCAGACCTTCGAGTTCGCTTTCTGGTTTAGGTTTGGTGAAGAGCGACACGGCAATAGTAACGATGAAGCAAGCAAGCCAGGCGTAGGTGGCTCGCCAGAAATTGCCCGCCATGACGGAAGTATAGACAAAAGGCTCGTGACCGGTCATTAGATAATGACCGACCGCACATGCAATGCCGGCGACCAGCCCCCAGAAGGCCCCCCATGGCGTGGCCCGCCGCCAGAACATTCCCAGGAGGAAAGTGGCAAAGAGCGGCGCGTTGAAGAATGAGAAAATGAGCTGCATGTAATCCATGATTGATGGGAAGCCCATCACCAGGTAGGCTGTGGCGATGCTTATTACGATTCCTCCCGCGGTCGCCGCGCGGCCCATCCATAAATAATGCTTGTCGGACTTATCGCGTGCCAAATAACTTTGATAAATGTCGTAAGTCCACACGGTATTGAATGCGGTGACATTGCCGGCCATTCCGGACATAAAACTCGCGAGCATGGCGGTGAGCCCCACACCCAGCATTCCGCTCGGATACATCATCGGCAACAAAAGCGGCAGCGCCATATTGTACGATAAATCGGTAGTGTTGGAGCCCAGCCCTGGGATTAGGACAAGCGCGAGCAAACCGGGAAGAACGGTAAGGGCAGGAAATGCGATCTTTGGGAAAGCGGCAATAAGAGGGGTTCTTTGAGCAGCGGCCAGGCTCTCGGCAGCAAGGGCGCGTTGAATGACCAGAAAATCCGTGCACCAGTACCCGAAGGAGAGCACGAATCCCAGCCCCGAGCAAAGCGCGATCCAATCCACGCCCATGGGATTGGCGGCCGCGCCTGCATTCATCCAAAGATGTCCGAGCGCAGGATCTGTGAAGCGTGCTTTCAAACCATCCCAACCACCGGCCTGCACAAGCCCGATGATTGTTATAGGGAGCAAACCAAAAATGATCAAAAAGAACTGCAGCACTTCGTTGTAAATCGACGAGGTCAATCCGCCCATAATCGTATACGCCAGCACGACCGCAGCAGCGGCAAAGATGGAGGCATCCATAGACCAATTAAGCAGCAATTTGAACACCAGCGCCATGGCGTACAAATTGATCCCGGACATGAGCACGGTCATGACCGCGAAGGAAATCGCATTCAAGGCGCGAGTCGGCTCGTTGAACCGCATCTTGAGATACTCAGGCACGCTGCGCACTTTCGATCCGTAATAGAAGGGCATCATGAAGAGCGCGAGGAACACCATAGCTGGTATCGCCCCCAGCCAATAAAAATGGGCAGTCATAATGCCATACTGCGCGGCGTTAGCCGCCATGCCCATCACTTCAATGGCGCCCAGATTAGCCGACAAAAAGGCAAGCCCGGTGATCCAGCTCGGTATTCGATGCCCGGAGAGGAAAAAATCCTCGCTCGACACCATCTGGCGTTTCAGCCGATAGCCGACACCGATTACAAAGACGAAATAAATGCCAATTATGGCGTAATCAATTACACCGATAGCCGGCCCAGTGGTGCGCAGTTCCACTCCGAATCACCGGTTAGCGACAGAAATAGAATTCAGCCGAGGTCATCCATTGACGGCATATCGCCGCCGGCGTTGTCACGCTTGCTGCCCAAGAGACGCAAGCCGGTTGCATGAATGAAGGGTCGCACGTTCTTGTTGCCCGAGTCATCAGTCCAGCGGCTGAAGTCCAGTCTGCCTTCGACACCGATCAAGCTTCCCTTGCGCACGTACTCGCCCGCGATTTCAGCCTGCCGTCCCCAGATCTCGATGTCGAACCAATCAGTTTCTTTATCTTTCGTTGGCCTGTTGACAGCGAGGCTAAACGTGGTCTTGACGCGACCGGACTCAAAATATCTCATCTCAGGATCGCGGCCTGCCCTTCCCACCAGTACGACTGAATTAACCATTTACAATCCCCCGCGCCACTCTTCACATTAAGTGTATTGATTGGACCTGCCTCGCAATCAAGGTTTTGATTGACGAACGCAGGCATTCGGCATGTTTACAAGGCGGAGTCCAAACCGCCAGCTGCCAACAAGACATGATTATAATACCCTCCTATAAAAAGGCGCCCCATGAGACTGCCTTCATGGCTTAGATGAGCAATGCATTATTCCAGCGTTCCAGTGACCGGCGAAGCCTCAGCAACAGCTAAAGAATCCAAGCGCCAACCGATGTGGCACGTGATTGTGCTCAACATCCTGACGCTCTCCGCCTACTCGCTAATCTGGTTTTACAAGAACGTGAAAGACCTTTCGGAAGCCGCCAGAGAGCGCAGCAATTCGGAGCCGGATGGCGACACCGGATCAGGCAGCGAAAAAACAGCGGACATTGTCCAAAATCAGGCGGACAAAGCTGCATTAACACTGAAAAGTTTTGCCAAGAGCAGCCCGATTTTGCGCACCCTCGGTCTGTTGCTGCCGGTCTTGCAGCTGTATCTCATTGGCCGTTTCTTCAAGGAATGCGCCGAACTCAATCCCGATCGGGATTCATTACCCGGAAAGCACCCTCTAATTGCGGCCATAGTTCTGACATCGCTTATGTTTGGTCTCTTCTGGTTATACAAATTGCCCGGCGCGTTTTTTCTTCTCTACTTGACGGCATCCGTTCCAATGGCGATCGCGCAGTCCTGGCTGAACAAATTTTGGCAGCAAGAGGAAGGAAGCGATCTTGTCGTGCGCCATGCATTCTCAGTAGGGGAGCTCGCTTCGATAATTGCCGGCAGCATTGTGCTGGGTCTTGTCGTGGTCGGATTTTACGTCGGGCGCTGAAGCGCGAGCTTAAAGACCCGCTCTGCAAGCCGGCTTAGCGAGCCATTGGAAATTCGCAAAACGTAATTGACGGCACCGGTTAGGGCACCGTCAATTTCGCGCGGTGGGTAAGAGACTGTTTGAAGGCTGCACTGCTTCAATATTCTTAGTCTTCCACAGGCAGGCATTCTTGACTACCCCCTTAAGTGTGATTGTTGGAAAAATAGTCCCGGCTTACCTTTCGGGACCCGGCATCGGGCGAAAGCTAAAAGCCGTGCTTTTTCGCCCATTTGACGAGCTTTTCGGGGGCATCGAGCTCGAGCTTCTCACATAAGGTCTCGACGATTTTTGCAAACGCCTCTTCGCTCATACCCATCCGCTCAGGCGCCTTGGCCAGCGTACCGCGCATGGTCATACATCTTAAAGCCGTCCGCTCTTGCGCCGACAAATGCGTTATGTGACGAGGCAGGGAAGGCGAAATCACTCCTTTTGCGCCCTTCTGCACCATAAGAATAGCCATGCGCAGGAGAGCCGGCGGGTCAGTTTTCAAAACGTATCCCGAGGCGCCCGCATCGAGCAGCTCTTGCACGTCGGCGGCCTTGCCCTGGCTGGCAAACATGATCACCTTGACGTTGCGAAGCGCAACGAGGCGTTTGATCAAATCGTGAGTTTGCAGAAGTCCTGGCAAATGCAGATCGAGAAGAACGATGTCGGGAAGGAGTTCCCGTCCAATCTTCATCGCCTGATCGGATGTTTCAGCCTCGGCAACGATCTTAATCAATCCACCCTGTGAGAGTTGCTCAGCGGCCTGCTGCCTGGTGGGCTGATGGTCATCAACAAGAAGGAGTCTGATCATGGGTGTCCTGTGGATGCCTCTTTAGTGACGACGGATCGGCAAGCGAAGCTCCGCCGAACCCGCCTTTAAGAATACACGGAATGATTGTTTAACGCTCGACCAGGAGAATCTTGACAGCGCATGCGCTTTCTCTCGACCACCTCATCCCGATATGCGCACTCCCAGTGTGCGCTACGGACATCGCAAGCATGCGCAGTTTGCAGTGACCTTGTTCGCATCGAAATGACTATGGCACTTGGTTATCAGCAGGAGCATGTACTCAGTCCGTCTCCGGAACATCGACATTGCCGGCACCATATTTAGTGCAATGCCGACCGGCGGAAAGTTAGAGGTCGATAGTCGCCGGCTTGGCTGAAAGGAAAAAGAAACAATTATGCCGCCAGGCTTGATCTGCAGTAGCTGTCCGGGCTGTTGAGGCTGTTGTGCACGGTCGATGAGGTTTTCACGCCCGGTAACCGGTGATTGGTAACGGTTATCGGTGGTCAGTGATCGGTGACCGGTGATTGCTGACGACCAGTAATGGGTGACGCCGATCGGTGACCCGTGATTGCTGACGACCAGTAATGGGTGACGCCGGTGATCGGTGACCGGTGATTGCTGACGACCGGTGATGGGTGACGCCGGTGACCGGTGAAAGGTGAAAGGTATAATGAGCCGATGTGTTTCACATATGAGATGAGAAGGCCATGAACAAAATTAGAGTCGCTCAAACACTTTTTTCAGCCTTGACGGTGACGCTGGTGGGCTTCAGCGCCGCTTATCCGGGGGCTCAAGCGGACACGCCTAAATCGACGGAGGTTACAAGGAAAGTGGCACAAGCAGAATGTAATGTGGTGACGACGCCAAGCGGCTTGAAGTACCAAGATGAGATTGTGGGAAAAGGCCCTGCTCCGCGTATGGGGCAAAGAGTCCAGGTCCATTACACCGGCTGGTTGACTAATGGGCAGAAATTCGACAGCTCTCGCGATCGGGGAACTCCTTTCTCTTTCACACTTGGAAGAGGCGAAGTAATCAAGGGTTGGGACGAGGGTGTTGCCAGCATGAAAGTAGGCGGACGCCGCAAGCTGACTATTCCGCCAAACCTTGGTTATGGTGAGCGTGGATTTCCACCTGTTATTCCTGCCAATTCCGTTCTTATATTTGACGTAGAGCTTCTTGGCGTGCAATAGCCAATTCTTCTTTCGGTTGTGTACCTGACTGAAGAATTGAATTGCTTGAAGTCCTGAGAAAAATTGGGGAGTCGGCAGCTGGTGTTGCCGACTCGACTTTTCACCTGGGACGCAATTGGCGAAGGTCTTCCGATATCGGAAGATAGTTGTGAGCAGGAAGCTCTTCCGTCATCGGATGAGCTTCACAAGTCCTCGGCGGCGGGCCTGTCGTGCGCCCCGTCTTTCGGGCCAATGTGCTTCACTTTGCCGCCTCCCCTAATCGCTTGCTTGTTCTGTTCGCAGCAGCAAAATTTCAAGAGTTACCTTGGTCCCGATTTTGAGATAGGAATCCACCCAGACCCTTGTCGGAAAAGTGCAATTGATAAGCTCGGCGCGCTCTCTGAGAATGCCGGCGCCCAGCCCGCCTTCTTTTCGGCGTTCGCTGGGACGCTCCTGCTCGTACCCAATGCCGTTGTCGGAAATGCACATAACAAAAGAATGCGAATCTGCGGTGACTTTCAGTTCTGCTTCGGTGGCGCCTGAATGTTTAGCGACATTGTTGAGGCACTCCTGAGCGATACGGAATATGTGCAAGGCAACTTCGCTTGGAAACACAGGCAAGGTGCCTTTGTGAACGAAATTGCAAGCGCAGCCGGTGCGCACGGAGAAGTTTTCGCAAAGCTCTTCCAACATGGGCATCAGCCCGCAATCGAGCAAGTCTCTTGGGGAGAGCTCCTGACATACTTCGCGCAGCGAAAGTGCGATTTGGTCCACCAGTGCCACGAGCTCGCCGTGCGGCATAGGTTTTTCGCTGGCAATCGATCTCTTGAGCAGCATGACATTGCCGAGCACGCTGTCGTGGAGTTCACGCGATAGCTGTCCAAGAATCGTTTCTTGTTGGTTGACGATCTTTTGAACGAGGGCGTGCTTTTCTTCCACCAGCGACTTAATGGAGCCGCTGAAACTGTGCCCCCCGGCAATGAGCTTCATAGCATCGGTCATGCTCTCATAGTCGCCGCTGGTTCTTCTAATCACGTCTTTGAACAATCCGCGCATGAGCGCGTTCATTTCGTCCACAGTGACGATGACGTCGTTCATGGCCCAGGCACCATCAGCGGAGTCATTGACCTGAAGTGCCAATTTCTCCCTTGAAGACAGTTCGCTTTGAGGAAGGCTCCAGAGCTCCGTTGACGGCAGAACAAAAAATTTGACGTCGCCCCGGCAGGCGCGAATACTCAACGCCCAGCTGGAGGTGCTGACTATTACTCTGCGATAGCATATTTCCGTTTTCTTTCCGTCCTTGTCGATATGTTCGGACACGGCCGGCTCGGATCTGTGCACGCTTACTTTCAAGGGCTCCTCATGCACCGTCGAGTTGTATCTCTTGCCCAGGAGCTCGAAGAATGATTGCAGGGAATCCAAAAGGGCTTCGGTAGCTTGAAGATGCTGCTGCTCGAGAGCCGAGAGACTGCTGTCAAAGCCGCTCCTTTCGTCGCCTCTCATTCGTTGTCTCGAGGTCATGATTCCAGCTCCAGATTGCCATAACCACGCTCAACCGCCCAGGCTATGAGCTCTTCGCGAGTGTCCAGGTCGAGCTTCGTGAGAAGAAGATCGACTTGCTTGCGCACCGTCTCCGGAGATGTCACACGCAGCTTCGCAATGTCCTGGTACTTCATCCCACGCGCCAGCAGTCGCAACAAATGCTGTTCTGCACCCGTGACTCTGGGATTGTCCGATGATGTCAGCTCGCTCGAAACTACTGGAGTCTTTCCAGCAATCACATCTCTAATTGCACGGGCTACGTTTGCGATTGGCTCCGATTTGAGAAGGTATCCGTCCACGCCTGTCTGGAGCACCATGTTAACGATTGCGCTTCTGTTGTCCCCCGAGTAAACGATGACTTTGTGGTCGGACAAAGACAAAAAATTCTCGCTCAGACTCTTCGGTCCCAGCGAGTCCGGCAAATGCAGATCGAGCAGCACGACTTGCGGACTGAGCTCACGCACGAGCGACATTCCTTGTTTGGACGTGGTGGCAATGCCCAAGATTTCTATGTCCGGCTCCGCTCCCAACTCGGAGTTCAAACCCTTGAGTGTGGCTTCGTGATCTTCAACGATCACAACGCCGATCTTTTCATGCGAACGCATATTCTTTGTCATGCTGCCTCAATGTCCATTCCAGAGCTACTTACCCATAATTCTCGGGTAAGCATCAGCGCGACGATGGAAACCAATTAGCGGGAGTTGGAACTCTGGGAGACAGCAGCATCCCGCATTGAAATCTGAGCGGCAACAATGGTGACATTGTCGGGAGCCCCGCCTTTAAGAGCGCGATCGAGGAGGCGTTTGCAAACGCTCTCAACATCTCCCTCTTCGGCAAAGCAAGCATTGATATCCTCTTCTTGCTTAACGCCCTCTTCCAGCCCGTCTGACGCCAGGAAGATCCAATCGTCAGCCTTGAGCTTCACTTCGTTCAAGTCCACGTCTACTTCGGGCTCGTGCCCGAGACAGCGAGTGATCAGATGGCGATATATGTTTTCTTTGCATTGCTGCAAAGTCAATTGGCCTCGAACATGCATCTCCATGACGACGGAATGATCGATTGTGATCGGACTTGCCTTGCACTCACGAACAAGATAAGCGCGAGAGTCTCCGGCATGGGCGATGTGAACCACTCCATCGTCAGAAAACAAAGCAGCAACAATTGTGGTTCCCATGTTTCTTGCTTCAGCGTTATCCAGAGCCGCTTCATAAACGGCGGTGTTGGCTTTCGCTACCGCTTTGCGAAGCCAGTCCTTTATGGCCTTCACTTCGGCCAGATCAGGATGACTCGACTCATAAGCCTCTGCCATCGCCTCAACAGCCAA
>DATNRC010000652.1:0-6732 GCA_036703705.1 Candidatus Obscuribacterales bacterium | reverse complement strand
ACAGCCTCAAACATGGTTATCTCTGCCATCGGCATCATGATTGCCACAATCATGGCCGGAAAGCCGCCGCCCGAGCCGATGTCCGCAAGGGGGAAGGGCTGCGAGCACTCCTTTTCCTGCAATATGACTTTTATGGGTGCTATGAGACTGAGCGAATCCAGCGCGTGCTCGAGCACAAGGGTTGCCAGGTCAGCCCTGGAGACCAGATTGGTATGCTCGTTGTATGCCGCAAGCAGCCCGGCAAAGCTGAGAATCTGTTGGCGCTGAGCATCCGTCAGCTGAACGCCGAGCATAAGCGCGCGCCTTTCAAGCTCATCAAAAATCTGACCACAGTCCTTCAAAGGTTCCTCCCCAATGAACGTCCGCTCGTACAGTTCTGTATAGCACTGACTGCTGCAAAAAGAGCCAATCTTAAGACCCAGACACATATTCTCGAGCCCTGATCGGTTGGACAAAAGGCAAGCCCTGTCAGCCATCTTGAGATCGACAAAGAGATAAGGCCTTTAATCTAATCACTTAAGTGTTAAACAATGTTCTTGAAAGGCATAATTAGTGATGACGGTCCGAATCAGGCTCTCCCCCTTTAGGTGGAGGTTGTTCAACAATAGCTACCCCGGCATCAGGTGACCATCTCGTAATCAAGAGCAAACTCGCGCTAATGAGCCGGGTGCTTGCTGCTGCCTTGAAACAAAGTCACGATCGGGGAGACCTTCAGGGCGTCTGCCTGGCTCAGCAACAGCTCTACAGTTTGCTCAAGGGTGAAGGCGAGGCCGACAGCACTGGTGGAGCTATCATTGCCGACAGCGTGCCTGAGGATATAGCCGAGATCTCAGTAGTCAAGCCCCCGTCAAAAAGAGAGACCGTGGCAGTTCCTTCCAATAACCAACACAACAATAACGTGGAAGCACGCGGGTCCGAGCCCCAGGCTCAAGCGCCAAGCCAAGCTCATGCGCCCAGCAAGGCTCATGGGCCAGCACCGACCAACCACAATGCGCCTCTAAGCGACATATACAACCTTTTGGGCGTGTCTGAGATGACGCCTCCGGAAGGAATTCGAGCCAGATTTTTCAGGCAGGCGCGGCGTTTGCACCGAGCATTAGCGGAAGGTCCGGACTATCAAGGGCGGATTCACCTCCTTAACCAGCTGCGATATCTCTGCATCGCCCACGATATTTTGAGCGATCCCATAACGCGAGCCGATTACGACTTGAGGACGATGGGCTTGCGGGGAGAGCAGCAGGACGGCGAAGCGGGGGCAGGCAAGAACGTCGTCCTCGGTGAGCGTCCCACTTTGCGCATCGGTGAATTGCTGACCATCTGCGGCATGCTCGAATCCACCGAGCTCGACATCGCATGTGACATGCACAAGGCGATGCCCGAAATGCAATTTGGCAGCTTCCTCGTCAAACAAGGATTCATCGAGCAATATCAACTGGAGGCCGTGCTCTTCTCTCAAAAGCTGCTGCGCAAGGGACTGATAACCGTGGCTCACTTCCAGGCAGCAATGGAAGAGCTCGAATCATCAGGGGTGAGTGTCGCAGAAACCGTGGTGGAGCGCGGTTATGTAACGGCTGCCGATCTGCAGCAAATGGCAGACGAAGAAGCAGCCATAAATCAAATTCAGCAGCCCGTCTATGTGATGCCGGAGTTACCCAGCAAAGCGCCGTCGACGCCGGAAGTCGGATCATCCCGCCTTTCTCAAATGCTGTCGAGCGAACCCAAGTTAGACGCGGATTCGTCCCCTGCCGTAGCTCCTGAGCCAAAGCCGGAGAGACTTTCCATTTTCCAGAAACTTCTGGGCAGCGACACGGCAGCAGAAGCGGGAGCAGCAAGCAACGAAGCCACGGCACAAGTCCTTACCAATGACGAGAGCGGCACCTTCAAATATCTCGGCAAGTCGAGTGGTATCGCATCTGATGCGGCCGCCAAAGAGCCCGCAAGTCCTTCAGCCCCCGCACCCAGCGAGACACCGGAGTCGCAGGCACATGAAATCAGCGATGTCGGCAAGAGAGGGGAGCCTTCCGAGCGGGCGGACGGAGCGGCATCCGCACCAGATGTAACACCACCTGACAGCATGGACTCATCTAAAGAACCGGATGCGGAGGAGGCAGCGCCAGAGCCGGATACGGAGGAGACAGAGCCGGAAGAGCAAGCCGGGGAGGCGTTGGAGCCGGTTACGGAAAAGAGCGCCCCAGAGCCGGACAGGGAGGAGGCGCAAGAGCCGGTTACAGAAGAAACAGGGGCAGAGCCAATTACGGAAAAGACAGCCCCAGAGCCGGTTACGGAAGAAACGGCGCCAGAGCCGATTACGGAAAAGGCAGCCCCAGAGCCGGTTACGGAAGAGACAGAGCGGGAAGAGAAAGCCGGGGAGGCACCAAAGTTCGATCGGCATGCAGTGACCGAAGAGAGTGAAGACTGGCAAATTGATGGTGTCGAACAAGCTCATTTTGAGCCGACCGCAGACGTCATTTCGGAAAGCGAAGAGAGCGAGGACATCCAGGAAGTCACGGGACAGAGAACCGACATGAAGGAAGAGTCAATCACTTCTGCCAGCTCGACACTGCACCGCATAGCGGCGGCAGCTTCCTTCGCCGATTCGCTGGAAATTTTGGACGGTGCATCGGATTCCGGGGACAACCCGATTGTCACCTTCGGCGAGGGGGAAGCCGCTACCATTGAGTTTTTGGACACCGAATGCGAAGAGAGCGATGGCGGCACGACACCTGAGGCAACACCCAACCGCACGCCTTCTGAACTTCTCTCTTTGCCTGATGAGGCAGACAGCAGTTCAACACTCAATCGTATTCCTGCCTTTGGCACAAACTCAGGCGACACGCTCAATCGCTTTTCCGGCGGCGACGAATTTAGCAGCGATGCCACTCTCAATCGCATCCCGGCATTCGATGGCGCAAGCGCTGAATTGGCGCTCAATCCGAATGCTTCAGCCGCAGGGGCTGAGGTTCCTGCTGCCGATCACGAGGAGCACAAGAGCGATCAATCGAAAGCCGCATCGAAGGAAACGCTTCGCCAGATACCGGCATTTGAAGCGATGGATGCGCTGCAGAAGGCAAGAGACGTGGCATCGACGACAGGCGACGAAATACCGGCTCTGCCGGCAGAAGAGCGCTTGCAAGATTCCGCCAAGCCCCCCGATCTGTCTCGGCCGCTGTCTCCGGGAGCCACTTTACGCCGCCTGCCTGCAATCAAACCTCCACAAGAGAGCGGATCATTTGAAATCGCCAGCAATCCGTTCGGGGAGCTTAATCGCAACGATACGTTCTCTCCCGACTGGGAGTTCACCACCCCCGGTGTGGCACCAAATACGATATCGCTAGATTCCGACCGGGACAAACTCAACTTGGCCAACGCTGTTCCCAGTTGGAAAGATCAGCTTGAGTGGGGCGAATCCGATGAGGATGAGGAAGGCAGCGAAACGGACGAACATGGGGACAGCTATGATCTCACTCATTCCGTGCATCTTGACGCCGTAGAAGCAGTCGAAGCGGCAGACCCCGATAAAAAGCCGATTGCCGCTTCCACCAACGATCCTCTCTCCGGGGACGATGTTACAGAAGATGATGCCGATGACGATTCCATAGAGCTGGCTCTCTCCGGGTGGGTTGAAGACGAGGCCGTTCCTTCTTCGCTTGCCTCAAGCCGCACGGAGAGCAAGAAGAAAGACACCGGCGACCAGGATGTTGTAGAAGCCGGCTCGGAAGTGAAAGCATCGCGCGCCGAACAGGAAATAACCGGACCGCGGGAGGTGACGTCTTCCAGCAACGACAAGAATGACGCCCTCGATGCGCGATCGACGAACAGCAAAGCGAAAGGCGCCGACGATCACGGCCGGCACAAACGGAAGACAAGAAGCGAATAACTCAGCTGGACAGCAACGTCCCTTCTCTTTGCGCGTGCGAACGATACAGCCTCAGCACCACGGATAGTTGCTCGGCAATCAAACGCACCACCTTCTGATCGCCAGGCTTGTATGTCTGATTCGGATAAGGAATGACAATCAACAAGCCCAACCTGAGCCCGGTCATATCAATCGGCTGCGTCAGCGCATTGTCAGGATACCCTCCGCCCCGGGAAAATTCCTCGCGCAGCGGAGGCAGTCCCAATTGTAATGAAACACGCGCCACATAGGATTTTACAGCTGCTTCATTGCTGTCTTTGGAAAGATCCACCATAAGCGTCGAATAATTGCCCTGATTGACCACCAGAGCACAAGACTGATAGTTCAAAATCGAAGAAAGAAGCGCGAACAGTTTTTCAGTGATCAGCTCCAGGTCGAGAATATCTTCTCCGATGCGTCTCACTTCGTCTGTGATAGTCGCCTCAAAGAGCAATCTTTCCAAAAGCTGGTTGAGACGACCGTTGATTTCTTCCGGCGAGGGCGCGCGCGTGGTATCAGGGAGGATGCGCAAACGGGGCTGCACTTTCGACTCGGCCAGAATCTCTCTCACTGCCTTTATCAAAGTGCCGAAGCCGGGCTCTTTCGGAATGTAACGGTCGGCGCCAGACTTCAACCCCCAAAATCGATCGATGGAGCCGTCGAGTTTCGTCAACAAAATGACAGGCGTTCCCGCAAGCTCCGAGTCGTTCTTCACAAGCCGGCAGAGCTGGTAACCGTTTATCCCGGTCATGACGACATCGGAGATAATCAAATCAGGCAGCTCGTTGTAAGCCCTGACAAGCCCCTCCGCACCGTTTTTTGCCTCCAGGACGGTATAACCCTCCGCCTCCAGATTTCGTCTTATGGTAAGCAGCTGGGTGGGGCTATCTTCGATCAGTAGGAGGCGATAGCTCATTGCCAATTAATGTCGTCTGTCTCGGTCACCGGCACTCAAGCACTAACGTTAAGTTAGGTACCCCTATTCTACTAGGCAGACACGCAAATTGCGGAGAATTTCAGTTTTAATGCGCTGCCGGCCACAATCGCCTTTTTCGAGGACGCAATTCGGGCTGCGCTTCACAACCGACTGAGTGAGTTTATGGCTTCCAATGCCGGCTTTCGATACTTTACAAAATGCTCGTACGGAGCCAAGAATTAAGTGTCGCAACAATTTCTTGAAGAGCGGTCGCCGGCAGCAAATAAGCATTCGGGAAGCTCAATCGAAGCCGGTTCCGGCCATTCAGTGCCGGATCTGTCACTGCTTTGAGATGATTGCCAGGCTTGACGCGGCCACTCAAAGGTTGATCAAAACCTCTCTCAATCGTTCCTTAATCAAGTCTGGAGAGGCCTCAAAAAGGCTCTTGTCGCCGTAAGACTGGATGGCTTTTTTTGCCTCGTCAGCCTTTCCCTGACCGCTGAGCACGACGCAGGCGACAAGAAATGCCCGCTTGTCCCCGGGGGCGTGCTTCATCAGCTGTTGAAGATTGCTTTCAGCAAGGGCAAATTTGCCTGACAACGCCTGATGGCCCGCAATAAACAGCGTCGGCGTCCGGTCGTAAGGCGCTGCTTTCTGAGCCCATTGCATCTGCCAATTGGCCTCATCCGTCTTGCCGAGTTCGATGAGAGACTTGGCAAGCAAAAAACGGGCTCTGTATTCATTAGCTGTTACAGTCAATGCTTTACGGGCGAAATCCGCCGCTTCTTGCCACTCCCCAGCCCTGAAGAGAGCGTCGGACATGCCTGTAAGCGCAGGAACATAATCTGCATCAGCGCTTATGGCAGCGCCAAATGCCTTGTATGCCTTTTCGTTTTGCCTTTCATCCACGTACACCTGACCTAAGCGCGTCCACAGATCCGCTCTTTGGGGCATCGCCTTTGCTGCGTTAAGCAAGGGCTCTAGCGCCTCCTTCACTTTGCCGCGGGCAATGAGCTTTTCTGCGGTCCAAAAAGACAATTGCCAGCTTGCTTCTTTGCCATCGTAGACAATTGCCGAATCCGGCTGATTGAGCCTGCCCGCTCGGTAGGAGATGGCATCGCAAGCAGCACGCATTGCCGGATCGCCGGACAACTTCCATGCCTCGTAGGCAAAGGCGAGCGCCTGTTCATCGAGAAGCTCATATGGAAATTTCTGATGGTAGCGCAAAAGCGACAGCGCCACATCTGTAAGCAGAGCCGCCCGATCGGCAGGCTGCTTGCCAAAATTCGCCAGGCAATCAGCAAAATCCGAAGAGAACTTTCTAAGTTCAGCTACATTCGTCTCAATTGAGCTGCCTCCAGAAAACACCTGCCAAGGCAGCCAGTATTCGGTCAGCAGATTGCTGTCTGTGTTGAGCCGAGAGGCAGTCCGCCGGGAAAGAATTTTTTGACAGAATCGCTCCACATTTTCCGGAGTGAGAAGAAGCATGCTCAAAATGTCTTCCGCTCGGTACAGGCCTTGATAATGCAAGGCGCGCGCTATGTCGGGCTGCCGGAAGCAATCGGCAAGCTTGGCCACGTCTATTTTGGCAGTCACTCTCTGACCGTGTTCGTCCAACCGATCTTTGTAGCCTACCAACAAGATTTCGCCGGCCCCGTGCGGATGAAAGACAAACGTATCTTTGAATGTTTGCTGGAAGGTGTTAAGCAGTATGGCGACGGAGTCCGCATCAATGGCATAAAGCTGAATCCACTGGCAGAAGATGCCGCCCTCATTGAGGCGCGATGCGGCAAGGGCAAAGAACTCGCGCGTATACAAATCGGTGGCGCCATTTATCCACGGCTCGGCCGGCTGGGAAATCATGACGTCATATCGATCCGGGGAGAAGGCGAGCAAATTGCGCCCGTCTCTCAGGACCGCA
>DATNRC010000651.1:0-5514 GCA_036703705.1 Candidatus Obscuribacterales bacterium | reverse complement strand
GTTATGTATGTTCTTACCGCAGTGGCAGTGGCTTCCGAATCAGACTTCCAGACGTGATTGAGAATATCGTCAGTGCTGAACACTCTGCCGGGGTGGCGCATGAAAAACTCGAGCAGCGCATACTCTGTGGGAAGCAGCTTGAGCTCTTCCCCGTCGCGAGTCACCTGGCAGGTCGCCGGGTCGAGCGTGATATTGCGGCAGCTCATAACGGACGAGCGCGGCGCAGCCTGGCGGCGCAGGAGCGCCCGCAGGCGAGCGGACAGTTCGCGCATGTCGAAGGGCTTGGTCAGATAATCATCAGCCCCGGCGTCAAGTCCTGTCTCTTTCTCGCCGATAGAACGCTTGCCGGTAAGCATGAGAATGGGCGTTGTCCCGCCATGGGCCCGGAAGCTCTGCAGGACGTCCACGCCGCTCAAGCCGGGCAGAGCCCAGTCAAGCACGACGACGTCGTACTGATACATCTTCAGCAAATCGATTGCATCTTCGCCCGAGTGCGCTTCTTCAACTACATAGAGTTCATGCTCAAGCCAATCACGCACCATATCGCACGTGACGAGATCATCCTCAACCAAAAGGACTTTAGCCATGCTCCGATTTTAACCAACTATCGCCCACTATCGAATGATACTACGCCGTTTTAGACTGTTTCTCATTGCAGGGCAGCCGGAACCAGAAAGTGCTCCCTTTGCCTTCTTGACTTTCGACGCCGATTTCGCCGTGGTGTGCCTCCACAATTGCTTTGCAGATGGCAAGACCCAAGCCGGTGCCGCCCTTTGGTGTGTCAGGCTTTGATTTCGCCTGGCGGAAGCGGTCGAAAATTGCCTCGCGCTCCGATTCGTGGATGCCGCGTCCCTGGTCGCTCACCTTGATGAGAACAGAATCCGACGCTCTCTCCACCTCCCAGCTTACGGTCACCATGCCGCCCTGGGGAGAGAATTTGATGGCGTTGGCGAGGAGATTCTGCACCACCTGCACCATTCGATCGCCGTCGGCCATAAGTTCGATATCCGGACCGGGCTCCACATGCCAGCTCACCTTTTGTTGCTCGGCAAAACCGCGCACCATATCCAGCGCGCCTTCGACGATTGCTTCTACCGCTACTGAAGCAAAGCGCATTTCCATTTTGCCGGCTTCCATCTTTTCGATATCGAGCAGATCGTTGACCAGATTGACAAGGCGCACGAGGCTCGATTTCACGCGTTCGGAAGCTTTTGCTCCCTTGTCATTGAGGGCGCCGTACGCCCCGGCCGTCAATGTATCCAGGAAAGCGTTCATGCCCGTAAGCGGAGTGCGCAAATCGTGGCTGATCATGCTCACGAAGTCTGCCTTCATCTGATCGAGTATCTTTCGTTCGCTGATGTCATGCGCTACGCAAAAATATGATTGCATTTGCTGCGACCAGTAGATGGACCACAGCATCCAGCCCGGTGTTCCATCCTTGCGCGTCATGCGAATGTCCACCGAAAAAGGCGTGTTTTTTTTCGCTCTCGCCTCATTGAAGACACCCACGAGCCGCTCCTTGTCTTCATCAGCAACGAGATCGCCCACTCTGGCGCCGATCAATTCGCTGGGGTCATATCCCCACAGCCTCTTGGCTGCCGGGCTCATTTTGTTGAATCTGAAGGACTGATCAAGGGCGCAAATGACGTCTTGAGCGTTGTCGATAATCGCCCGCTCCTTCTGCGCTGCTACTTCCAATTCGTGCGCCATTTTGTGAAACACCTGGTCCAGATGGGCGATCTCGTCCTTCCCTTCGACGGGGACACGCAAAGGTTTGTGCTCGGCAAGGAGCGTGGTGTTGTCCACGATGGTGTCAAGGCGCTTGGTGATGTCGCGGCTGAAGTAATTTGCCAGAGCGATGCTTATCAAAATGTTCGCTCCCACGCCGGCAAGAAGGCATATCTGGACGAGCCTGCGCGCCCCCTGCTCGTCTTCAGGGTGCTGCTTCTGGAAGTAAAGCTCCCTTTTCAGGATGGCGCCGCCCGCATTGACCAATTGTTGAAGCGATTTGGCAATCTCCAGGCGGGAGAAATGCCCCAATTCCGTGGCCTCGCCCATCTCCATGCGCCGCTTGTAATCAAGAAGCGACTCCGTGCATTTTTGCGCTTCCACTTCCCATTTGCGCACATTGTCCATCTGCTCCTCGTCGCCTCTGACGAGCTCTTTGAGACTGTCGAAATCGGACGGAACCTTGTTTATGCTGCGGAGAAGGCGATTCTCGAGCGCCGGCGAATGCGACATGCCCCATAGCGCAAAAGCGCCGCCTGCCTGGTATATGTCGGCGACGATGACCTCCGCCCTGCGCACGACCTCCTTGGAGTGGTTGGCGCGAGAAGCTGCTGTTTCCGCCTGCTGTTGCAGATAAACCAGAGTGCCTACAAAGACAAGCTCGAAAGCAAGCGGTATAGCCACCAGCAAGAGACCTTTTTGTTTGACTTTGAGGTCCAGGCGCATCCGATAAATTTCTTGCTCCGACCGGCTGTGATCAAAATTGGTATACCCTTTTTGGGCTTGGGAGCCCTTTGCCGACCAAATCGCCGCCGCAGCCGCGCAAAAGACCGAATACTGCGGCATCGCTCTTGGGTCGGCCGGGAACAATGAGACTGTAGAATCTAATCTGGGTACCAAAGTTACGGCCTGCATGGTTCAAGGTCATAACCAAGCAAATCGCAAAGAACTGCAAAGCCTTCTCGGACGGGCCGCTATGGCCTTTGGGGCGGGCGATGATCGGACTGCGCGCAAGCATTATGAGCAGGCTCTGGGGATGATTGAGGAATACGGGCTCGACTCCACTCCCGAAGCCATCGTCTGCATGAAAAACCTGGGCGAGATGTGCTACGCCGACGGCGATCTCCCTGCTGCCCTCGATGTGTACAGCCGCCTGGTGATGTCTTCTGTCAGCGTCTACGGAGAGAGCCACCGCGACGTCATAGCCAATATGTTTATGTTGGCGAAGATATGCGATGAGATGGAGCAGTACGAGGACGCCTCTTCGATATACGCCCGTGTTCTCAAATTGTCCGAGCGCTTTCTCAAGCTCGATGATGTGCTCTACCAGCACATCCGGGAGGCTTACAGCAAGCGCGGAGCCCAGCAGCATTCGCTCAGGCAGACCATCTCGTCTTCCGCCGAGATAAGCGGTCTCAAGCAGGTCACAGCAGTGCTTGCTTCAACCGAGGGCGAGCAAAGAGCCCACCTGATGAAGCGCAATCAGTATCTCTTCTCGGCGATTGGCTCGCTGGTGATGCTCGTTCTTGCGGTTTTCTGGTTGCAATGGCTGTCGCTCGACTGGAAGGTGGGCGTGACGATCGAGCATAAACCCGCGGCCGTCAGCGGGCAGGCTTTTCAGACCCCGGACGGCGGTTTGCACATGACGCTTGTCGATCCAGCGCATGGGCAGATTTCCATGGGCGACAAAACCGTTGAATTCGAGTACACAAGCGTGAACGCCAACATTGATAGCGTCACTGGACTGATGGGCGAGCTCTTCGAACCCAAGCAGGTGTGGCTGGAGGACACCGGATACTCTCTTGTAGCGCCGGAAGGCACAACGCTCTATCTCAAGGACACACCCGAAGTTCTTGTCGTGGAGAAGATGCGCCAGGTGGCTCAGGCTCTGCAAAATGAATATCAGCAGAAACAAACCTATCCCCAAAATGCGCAAGAAGAATGGAAGACGAGGCAAGACATTGCCTGGATCAATCCCGCTACTCGCCAGCCGGATCGCCCGACTTTGCAGATCTTCTCCCAGTATCAAATCACTTTCAGCGATGCGGGCAAGGAAGAGGAGTTTCTCGAATCTTTGAAAAACGGCACCCGCTGGAACGACGAGCCGTCTCCTGCACCCGCTGCCATTCACTGCTTCGGCATTTATTCGGGAGAGAAACGAG
Source organism: Candidatus Obscuribacterales bacterium (assembly GCA_036703705.1). Classification (GTDB taxonomy): domain Bacteria; phylum Cyanobacteriota; class Vampirovibrionia; order Obscuribacterales; family Obscuribacteraceae; genus DATNRC01. The sequence goes on along the minus strand of DATNRC010000651.1, from coordinate 1,624 downwards.
GCAATGAATATCCTGTGAACTCGCTTTACATGCATGGTTACGATCGGCTTGGCAGGCTGATTGAGGGCACCACCAAAGGGACGTACTATTACATCGCGCTCGTGCGCGATAAGCTGATCGATTCCGCACGCGACCCCGTCAAGCGAGTGAACAATCCCCTGCCTAATACCATGAATGGTGCCCATGTGTACATCGCCCAGCAAGGAGAAGCGCTTTTCGGCGTGGTGCCGTTGAAGCTGTTTGCGCCATTGCTGCTTGGCTCCGTCTGCGCTCTTTTCTTGCTTCTCTGGCTGGCTATCGATTTGCGCCAGCGGGTCGGCAATCCAAAAAGACTGCCGACATTGATCGAAGTTTTGCTGACGCTGTCAATTGCTGTGTGGATCGCCTGGTATGCAGTCCGACTCTGGCCGCAATGAGGAATGGGCGCGTTTGCGGGAATTTTTTTTAGAACGCCTGAGCCGGGCGATTGATTGAGGGACTGTTTGGAATGGTTGTGAGTTTGTCAATGGGCGAAGGCAGCGGGAATAGCTCCAAATGACTCAAGCGCCGGATGAAAACGCAGCGATGACGCTGCTTGCCAAATTGGAAGAAGTGGCCCCTGACGATCCGCAGGAGCTGCGGCATCGCGCTTTGTACTATGCAACCGTCCTCGGTGTGCGCTGCGTCAAACTGGTCACGGAATATGTGGATTACTGCCTCAGTCCATCGGAGACGGGAGAAAAGCCGGAATTCAAGCGCTCGGATCTTTCGCAAGAAGTGCATCACGAAGCTGTTAAGGAGCTGCTCGGACTGAGCATCTGGCTGACGATGGTCGATCAGCTTGGCGGCAATGTGCCCAAGTGGCTGCGAGAGTTTTTCCTCGAATGCTGGGCGCTGGCAGACAAACTGTATCCGAAGCCGTCCAGCCGTGAAATCATGCAGACTTACAACACGAACCTGAGAGTAAAGGACGTTTGTCAATCCATCTCCTCTCGACTCTGCTACAAACTGGGGTTGGGAAACACCAAAGGTGATGCTTGCTTGATATTAGGCGAGCTTCTATGGGAAGCCGGACCCGTGCGCGCGGATCTGCTCCTCTTCTCGCTGAGCCAGCCCCTGGAAGTTCTCGACGAGGACGTCAATTCGCTGAGGACGAAGTGATTTGGGAATTGTTCTCGATTATGCGGCTTAAGATACCGGCCCAGCTTGAGGTGGACCGGCGTGAGATGGATCGGAGCGAGATGATTGGATATCTCTTCGCAACGGCGCCGGCACCACCAATCCCAGCTCTAAAAGAGCATCATCAAGGCTGCAATGATGCTCTTCTGCATATTGGAGGCCGCGGATGCCGTCTTCGACCGACAGGAGATTGTTTCGCAAAAGGAATTGGCAGCGAAGGGCGGCAAGCAAAATCGCTTCATCGATGGCTCCTGCCACCACCAGCATTTTGCCTATCAGCGATGGATATCTCGTGCTCAGCTCCATGGCTTCTGCAATGTCGGTTTGATCGACGAGACCTGACATCGTGAGCAAATCGCCCAGGCGAATCACCTCGCGCTGCGTAAGCTCGGATTTCTGGGTTTCTGTTGAGCCGGTGGTTGCCACATAATGCAGCGCATCGGTAGCAGCGCGCACAGTGAGATTG
>DATNRC010000650.1:0-19182 GCA_036703705.1 Candidatus Obscuribacterales bacterium | reverse complement strand
CGGAGCGCTTATCAGCTTGGCTGTCAAAAAGGCTGATTTCATTGAGTGTCCCATTTCTGATTAGAGTGTCATTGCTTGCTTGTTGGAAGCTTCGGTACGATGCAGCGTTGAATCTTTCAGTTGCTGTTTGTGTCCGCAATTGCTCGGCTGCATCTTTGTTTTTCTCAGTCTGTTTTTCGACCGGCTTTGCCAGGGAGCTTTCGAAGGTCTGCGGCATAACATTCTCCATGAGAATAGTAAGCGAAAACGCGCAGGATGCGTTTTCATTTGCTGTTTGAGGGGAGCCGCTCGTGTTTGAAGCGGGTAGAGTAAAGCTTAGGCCGGGAAGTTTACCGAGAGATTACCAGGTCGGGACAATCCAATTACGCCTTACGCCACCCGGCCGCCATATAAAAGGATCCGGCGCCGCTTGCAAGCCTCGCCGTCAGCGGTCGTTGGAAAAGTCTTGGCAACAAATGAAAGGGACAATCGGAGCTGCAGAGCCGGATCGGCATTTACTAATGAGTGCATAAAAAATGGAGGCATGAGATGACCACAAGTCGCACCTTTGAACAGGCATTTGAAACAACCGCTCGCGATGAAGAGCAGAAAGAGACTCAGGAGAAGTTGCTGGCCGACTCTCGCGGAAAGTTAAGGCAAGACACCACAGCCGCTCAAAAAGCCGTGAATGACAAATTTGGCAGCCTGACTATCGACTTCAGTCCTGGCGCTGATAACTTCAAGTTTCAAGGCATCAACAGAGCCGGCACATCCGACAGCGCGGGCGTCAAAGATAGGAATGGATCAAACGACAGAGCAGCCTCGGGAGATAAGAGCGACGACAAAGCGCGGCCCGGTGAAAAGAGCGAGGCGCTTAAGCGTCTGGAGGAGAAATATGGCGTCGACGTGCGCACCAACGGAAATCGTTATGAATACTATGCGAAGGTCGACGGGAAAGACAAATTGATGTTTGTTTCGGACGCTTCAGGCGAAGGGCTTCGGCAATCTGATCGACAGCTGAAAGAAATGGTAGAGAAACGCACGAAGGAATTGGAAGACAAATACAAAATCAAGATAATGAAGGAGGGTGAACGAACCGTTCCCGAAGAGCGTTTTGACGAAAAGGCGAATCGAATGCGCTTCGGCGACAAAATACCGGCGCGCTCGCCCAAGCTCGGTGAGCTGGAAGAGCTGGCGAAGGCATTGGAGAAGTCGCAGCCCAGCAACCTCACCGGCGATCCCAAAAATCCAATGAAAGTAGCGTTTTTGTCCAAGCCGCTTTCCAAGGATGATCCTGCTGCTGCGTTTTTCGATCCACATCGCCGGATGATGATGATTTCGCCGAATCACGAGAAGATTCTGTCGGAGGCACATAGGCACAATGGAAAGGGATGCTGTGGAGGAAAGTCCGAGGACGGTGGGCCGAGGAAGTCGCTTTCAGAAGTCCTGGTTCACGAATTTGCCCATAACGCTCAATCAAACACGGGAGTGGAAAAGAATGGGCACATGAGCGCCAAGCTGATGGATGAGCTCGGCTATGCCGAGCGTTACGATAAAGAGCAAAGACGCACCGTATATGATGCCAAGGCAAAGGACGGCTATCAGTACAGCATTGGACCAGGCAAAGATGGAGAGAAAGCCTGGTTCAGGAGAGACAAGGACGGCAATTACATTACTTCCAACGGCGAGAAGACGAGCGATCCGCGAAAAGCCCAGCAGCTTAACAACGAGGAAATGAGAGAAAAGATGCTGGTGAAGCCGACCACGCCCTACTTCGATCACCCGGCCGAAACAATGGCAGAAGCACTGACCGATTTGCGATTGGGCGAAGAGAGCCGCGGTCGCATTGCCCGCAACAACCCTAGCATATACGAAGTGGCAAAGAAATACGATCAACAAGAAATAGATAAGTTCTACGGAAAGAAAAGCGACGGGTCATCGAAGTTCGTACGGCTGCCTGACGGCAGGATTGCTGAAAACAGTGCAGCCAGCAGAAAGAAGATTGCCGACTTCGAAAACGCACGCAGGTGAGTATAAGCTGGAGTTGATGCACCTCTTTGTCACTGCATCCTCCGGACATCACAAAAGGTTTTAAGGCTTTCGGAGTTCGATCAATTCTTTGCTCAATGTTTTCATGCTGCGCAGCAGTCCCTCACCTGCAATCAATACAAGCATGAAAGTTTGGTCGGTAAGATTGCGCAAATCGTCGATGCGATTGGCCTTCATATATATGCTGCTGAGTATTCTTATGCAGCTTATCACTTCGACATTTTCATCGCGGCCGCTGTCATAAATCTCGATTGCCAACCAGAGCGCCTGCTCTGCCTCATCCATTTTGTCGGCTTGCTGAGCTAAAACGCCCGACTTTAAGAGCGCCGCAACATATTTGGAATTCGGCACCTCAGGAAACATCTGGCGCAGAATGCGTTGCGCGCTGGGCCATTCCTTGTTTTTAAGGTACTCCCTCGCTTCTTTCAAAGAATCGGCAGCGCTCATCTGTTCGGACATTGGCTTTGCATATGCAATAACGGGACGCGACCATGTAATTGTACTATCCCCGGATGGGCTGGCCGCGCTGCACTTAAGTCCCATTATGCTGCTTGTTGTTGACTTTCCACGAGCAGCCGGCTTACGTGCTCTTTTAGCCGTTCGATGTGACGCTGGTCATCGTGTCGGATTTCCACCAGCAGTTGCCTGAGCTGATTGTCCGCCTGCACGTCGGCAAGAAATTTATCATAGACCTCAAGCGCTTTGGATTTGACGTGCAAAATCGAGATCACATCGTACAACGGATTGCTCAATGGGAACGTCGTCTGTCTGGATTCTTGTTCGCCCATAAAACCACCCCATGCTTCACTGCGAATGACCTGGATGCTGACGGACAGGCTTTGCTTACGTTCCAAATCGTTAGCTTCCTTTTGTTACCTGCCTTAAGAAGGAGGAGGACCACTCTCAGGCGTGTGCACGGGAATGCTTCGCGTTTGCTTCTTATACTCGTCTGTTTTCGGAATCGTGATGCGCAAAAGCCCGTTGTGAAATTCAGCCGCCGTCTTGTCCAGATCAAGCCCGTTCGGCAATTCCACGGTTCTTAAGAAGCTCCCGTATCGCCTTTCACTCCTGTACATTCCTTTGTGGCGTGATTCTTCCTCTGTCTTTTTCTCTCCTTTGATGCTCAGCATTTTGCCGCTCAAGCTCAATTCGATATCTTTTTGCTCGATTCCTGGAAGCTCGCAATCTACGCGTATATTCTCATCGCTTTCCGAGACATCGAGGGACGGAATAAAGTCCCGGTTCATCATTGTTGTCGGCGGAAAATCTGAATTCAAGAAATCGTTGAACATCCTGTCGATATCCGTGCCCGGACAGGGGGACATGGGATAGGAAGTCCTTCTTACAGGGACGTTTTCTCTTCCCAAGTGAAGTGGATTTAAATCCCAGGACATAAGTACCTCCTTGCGTTCTTGCCGCTTGCTTTCTTCTGCACGAAAACGGGCAAAAGGCTGAAAAGTTCTGCTCCCTTACCCTGTGGTGGCATGATTTAACGGAGCAAAACGCCCGAGAAAGGCTGAAATTGCGAAGAAAGTCTTACAAAACTGGACATGCCTCGCTGCCAATTGCGCGATTGCTTTCCGAGCATGGACTCTGGAAGTGACGAAAAACAGACATCGATGGGCTATGTCAAATCGCTCATCCGGTGCTATTATCGGCGTGTGGCGACGCCACTGAAATTACGGGGGGCATTAGGTGAATTTTCTGCGTTTTGCACTTGTACTCATTGCTTTTGTAATTTTCTCTGCTGCGTGCTCGAATCCGCCACCGCCGCCACCAGAACTCATAAACATAGATCCTCAAAAATGGGGTTATATTGACAAGTCCGGCGCCATGGTCATCCCGGACAATTTCAAAAGGGCAGAAGCCTTTTCTGACGGCATGGCAGCAGTGCGCGTCGACAAATTGTGGGGATATATCGACAAAACCGGCAAGCAAGTCGTAAATCCCCAGTACGACAAAGTTTTGCCCTTCTCTGAGGGCATGGGCGCCGTTTGTAAAGACAACAAATGGGGATTTGTCGACAAAAATGGTGGCAACCCGATTTGGCTGGAATACGAGGACGTCATTCCTTTCAAGGAAGAGTATGCGGCAGTCAAGAAGGAAGGCACGTGGGCTTATATAGGCAAAAACGGAAAACGCATTGCAGAGGGCTTTCTTGAAGCTTCTTCCTTCGGCGAGGGTTACGCGCCATTCAAAGTACAGGAAGGCTGGGGTTACATCGATACTCAGGGCAAGCGTGTAGTCGAGCCCAAGTTTGGCAGTGCAAAACCGTTCAAGGACGGGCTGGCTGAGATTACCTCCCTTGAAGGACGTTTTGGGCTTATCGACAAGAACTTCATCGTCACTTACATAGACCCGCAGCTTGCACCCTCAAACTATACCGATGGGCTTTCTGTGGCCCAGCGTCATGGCAACTGGGGGTATGTCAACCAGAAGGGCAAATTCGTCATTAAGCCCAAATTCCGTTCTGCGGAAAGATTCTCTGACGGACTGGGTCTCGTGAAAAACAAAGACGGCTTCGGATACATGGATAACACGGGTAAGTTCATCATCCAGCCTCAATTTATACGCGCTCTTTCCTTCACCCAGGGACTGGCGGCAGTTCAAATAAAAGGGAAATGGGGCTATATAGACAAGACAGGCAAGGTTGTCATTGAACCCAAGTATCTCAATGCAGGACAGTTCTCAGAAGATCTGGCTGCCGTGCAAACAAACTGAGAATTGAAAAGAGGCAACGCAGAGAGCAGTCCCAGATGAGGGATGGTTGTCAGAAGATATCGCTTGCCTGACGGCAAACTGGCTGTGGAGACGATTTTCCCAATCAGCGATCTCTGCTTGTTGGTGGTAAGCACGACGCAGAATCGAAAAAATCCTGCGTCGCGGGGGCGCCAAGCTGCCGCAATCAGGCTGCCGTCACTTCGGCGTCGATAATGTCGTCACCGCTTGTGGTGCCGGCATAATTGGGCTGTGATGCATTCGAAGCCGAGGCTTGCTGCGAAGCCCTTGCCGCATCCTGCTGCATTGTGATGAGGACTCCTCGCAAGTCGTTCATGAGCCTCTTGAGATTTTCTGCATCCGCTTGCTCCTGAATCTTCTTGCGCAAATCGTCTATGAGCGACTGGGCTCGCGATTTGCTTTGTTCGGAAACCTTGGAGCCAAGCTCGCGCAATTGATGCTCCACCATGTAGCAGAGCTGGTCTGCCTCGTTGCGTGCATCCGCCGCTTCTTTCAACTTGCGGTCTTGTTCGGCATTCATCTCCGCTTCTCTGACGAGACGCTCGACATCCTCCTTGCTCAGGTTGGTGCTCGCCGTTATCGTGATTTTCTGCTCTTTCCCGGTATCTTGATCGCGCGCGCTCACGCTGAGAATGCCGTTTGCGTCAATGTCGAAAGATACTTCGATCTTGGGAATGCCGCGCATAGCCGGTCTGATTCCGTCCAGGCGGAAGGTGCCCAGCAATTTGTTGTCGCGCGCCATTGGGCGTTCCCCCTGGAAGACGGATACATCAACGGCGGGCTGATTGTCCTCAGCCGTGGAGAACACCTCCGATTTGTGCGTGGGAATCGTTGTGTTGCGCTCAACCAGTTTTGTGAAGACACCGCCCATGGTTTCAATACCGAGAGAAAGCGGGGTAACGTCGAGAAGAACAACGTCTTTGACCTCTCCGGCAATGACGCCTGATTGGATCGCCGCGCCAATTGCCACCACTTCGTCCGGGTTAACGCTTTGATTGGGCTCTTTTCCACCCGTCATGCTCTTGACCAGCTCTTGCACGGCCGGGATGCGTGTCGAGCCGCCGACCAGAACAACTTCATCGATTTCAGAAGCGGTGAGTCCTGCTGCTTGCAGGGCTTCCTCGACCGGTTTGCGGCAGCGTTCAACGAGATGCTTTGTCAGCTCGTTGAATTTGGCCCGCGTAATGCGCATATCAAGATGCTTCGGACCGGAATCGGTTGCGGTGATGAAGGGCAGTGAGATGTTAGCCTCATTCACGGAGGACAATTCGATTTTTGCTTTCTCCGCTGCTTCCGTGAGCCTTTGCAGAGCCTGAGTATCCTTGCGCAGGTCAACGCCCTCCAGCTTTTTGAACTCGTCGGCAATCCAGTTGACCAGCACGTGGTCGAAGTCGTCTCCGCCCAGATGAGTGTCGCCTGAAGTCGCCTTAACCTCGAAGACGCCGTCGCCCACTTCCAGAATGGAGACATCAAAAGTTCCGCCGCCCAGGTCGAATACGAGAACGACTTCATTCTTTTTCTTTTCAATGCCATATGCCAGCGCGGCTGCCGTGGGCTCGTTGATGATCCTCAGCACGTCCAGCCCGGCGATTTTACCCGCGTTCTTCGTTGATTGCCGCTGCGAATCGTTGAAGTACGCCGGCACCGTTATGACCGCGCTGGTTACTTTCTCGCCGAGGTACTTTTCCGCGTCCTCTTTCAGCTTGCGCAACACCATCGCCGAGATTTCCTCGGGCGTGTACTCCTTGCCTTTCATCACAATCTTGCATCCGCCATCGGATGACTCCTTGACCTTGTAGGCAACGATTTTTCTTTCCGCCTCTACCTCGTCGAATCGTCGACCGATGAATCGCTTGATTGAATAGATTGTGTTTTCAGGATTTACAACAGCCTGCCTGCGCGCGAGCTGCCCCACCAGGCGCTCGTCTGATTTGGAAAGAGCGACGACTGAAGGAGTGGTGCGTGCGCCTTCGGCATTGGCAATGACGGTCGGTTTGCCACCTTCCATGACGGCTACAACTGAGTTAGTGGTGCCAAGATCTATACCTACTGCTTTACTCATACCTGGTTCTCCTTCCTGCTAAAGAGCAAGATTTATCGCGCCATCTAAGAAAGACTTTTTCGCGAATTGCGCCTCTAATTTGCACTTTATTCAGCCCCTGCCGGCACCCCCAAAATTATCCGAATTCCTTAATCTTTTCGTTTGCCGGACACGTTTCTCGGGACAATGAAGAATTTGTTAAGGGGCAGCCTGGTAAAGTACACTGAAGAGGTTTTGCAACCAGGAGGATGAACAATGGCAGCCGACACATCACCCAAGGTTCAATTAAAGCCATTGGCTGATCGGGTTGTGATTAAGAAATTGCAGCCGGAGCAGAAAACCACCGGCGGTATTATCATTCCTGACACTGTGAAAGAAAAGCCGCTTCAAGGTGAAATCGTTGTTGTTGGGCCGGGTAAATTCGATGATAACGGCAAACGCCAGCCGATGTCGGTCAAAGAGGGCGACACAGTCTTGTTCGAGAAGTATTCCGGCAGCGAAGTGAAGATTGAGGGAGTCGAGTATTTGATTATCTCCGAACGCGACATTCTTGCTGTTTTCGCTTAAGCCTTCTCGTCAACCTATTTTCCATGAGCGCGGCGGCGACAAAGGGCCGGTTTTTGCCTGCCGCGCGACCGCCTCATCCTCAGCCATCCTATCGGATGATTGGCATGATGAGGCCGTAGAGCGATGTGAAAGTCTGCCTCAAATAGTTAACTAGATGAGGTACGGCTCTCGGCTATTTGAGGGGTTGGACATGAAAGTGCTGGTTGCAGTTGACGATCTGGAGTATTCGTTGGCCTCTTTGGAATCTATAAAACAGAGGCGCTGGCCAGAGGAGAGCCAATTTCTCCTCTGCCGCGTCATCGAAGGCATCGATCCCAATCTGCAGCACCCCGAAGCGCTGAGCTCATCCGAACACGCCTGCGCGCTTGCGCGCGAGCGCACCCAATACATAAAGCGAGTCCACGCCTGGCTTGTGGGCATTGCCGATGCGGCAAGATCCGTCCTTAAGAATGTTGATGCGGTTTTAGAGTTCGGCAGCATTTCCGATCGGCTGTGCGCGGTCGCTCAACTTGCCTGGTCCTCCATGAATAAAGCTTGTTTGCTGCTGGCGGCTTCAATGCAAATCGGGATTGGGGCGGAATGCATATAGAATCACTCCTTCGGTGGAGGTGGCCAGCTTATCCGATGATAGACTTTGAGAGGGTCGGCTGGCATTCAAAACCCGGGGTTGGAGTGATGAGTGGATCTGACGAATTGCGGCGATGGAACACCCGCATGGCCGTAGGACGTATGGCATATGATGCGGGCTTTTACGACCAGGCGGTCAGGCACTTCCGTATGGCACTGGCGCTGGTTGAGCCTGGAGGATTGACTGATTCATTGAGAGCCCGGTCGATGACAGACCTGGCAAAATCACTGTCTGCTCTCGGCAAATTTGATGAGGCCGAGCAGTTGATTCATGAAGCACTGAAAATTGACGAAGGACAGAAGTCATACGCCGAGAGAGCCGAGGATTATCATCAGTTGAGCTTGCTGTACTGGAGGAGCGGAAGAAAGGATGCCTCGCTAAGATTTGCAAAGATGGCATTCGAGCTGGCGCAGAAAGCCGGCGGCGATGTTCCCGATGAACTGAAGGCTAAATTGCTGAAGCACTTCGCTGTGCTCTCGGAACAGGCTGGAAATTTGGCTGACGCAGAGCGCTATTTGAATCAGGCGATCGATTTCATCGAAGGCAGCTCGCAATTGGGCAAGCACAGCATGATTTATGGCGATGTTTTGTTAGTCAAAGTGCTCTTTCTTGCCGAGCAAGGCCGCTATGACGAAGCCGAAGAACTTTATCCGCACGCCATACAAATCGTCGAAATGACAAGAGGAATACATCATCCAAGAGTTGCCGAAGCGCTGAGCATCTTCAAAGAAATGGGCGATGGCGTGGCAGAGCTGGATGATGACACGAGAAGGAAAATTGAGGCAGCACGAAACTCCAGCCGTCACGGCATCGTTTAACTGAGTTATCTGTGCGCCGGCATGGGCGCGCGCATAGTTTTTGCCCAGTCCACGACAAAGGTTCCGTTTGCAAGAGGCGTCCAGATAATGGGCCTTACGGGGGTGTTTTGGACGTGGTGGTAGAGCGCACCGGCACGTTCGTAAAATCCACGCGTGTGAAAAGTATTCGGCAGTCCGAATGCCGCCACGTCGAGGTGGTGGCAAAACTCATGGCAAAGCGTACTGAGGAAAGTGCCATAAGAAGTAGGTTTTTTCTGCACGGCGGTGCGCATCCAGAGGCGAATCAGCATGGTGTCGAAATCATAGTCGCCGAAAGTCTCCGTGACCCAATCGCTTCTCACTTTTCGCGGCCGCGCATTTAGAAGTTTGAAGGGCGGCTGAGCAACAGCGTAAGCGGCGCTCAGCTCCGTGAGCATAGATATGCAAATTCTCTTGATGGCTGGCTTGTCTTCGGTGGAGAGAGCTTCTTTGAGTTGCATCGCCAGATCGCGCAGAGGTTGTGCCGACGGAAGATGCATACTGCGCATGGCGTCACTGCGCAGGTATTCTTCCTTACTCTTACCGCTGGGAATGTCGTCAGTCTTCATGGTGGTTCGGGGCGTCTGCCTGTTCCGCACCAATTATCATGCCAAATCGGCTTTTACGTCGACAACTTAAACAGTTTTGAAAGTGCCGAAGGCAACTGCGAACTCACCCTTCACGTCAGGCATGCATATATCAATCTGCGCATTGCGGGCGGTGAATCGCATATCCGTCCTTCACCTGGGCTCGAGAATGCGCACCTCATGTGCTCGGTTCTTGGCGTCCCGGCGCGGTTTTTGCTAACGCAATCAGGAAGAGAACAAGAAGGACGATGTCTATACCGGCCGCTGCCACCATGGACATCGCCACGCGATTGAGAGCATACAAAGCAGCTACTGCTGCACCAAATGATAGTTTTTCCACGCATGCGGCGAACATCAAAGGGCGATAACGCGCTGGATCTGTCGAGATGATCAAGAATGCGATCTGCCAGGCGAGCGTGACACCAAGAAAGCCATAGAAGAATTCTGGATGATTGAAGGGCAAGGTTTGTTGCGCCATCGTCTTTTCAAGGAAATACATTGGTGCAATGGCTAATATGCCGTAGACGCCGGCAATGAGATATACGATTCTGGCGAATTTCATTCCTGGACCCCGCGGTGTGGTGATACATATTGAACACATGCCGGCGCCCCCCTACTCAGCCTCGAACATCTTCATCAATTGAGCCGCCTGCGATTGCCTGCCGTTTCTCTTCATGTAGCCGACTATTTCATCGCGCCTTCTCAGCGTTGTTGGGTGATCGGTGCCTCTGCACTTAATCGAGATGGCGATCGCATGCTTGAAGTTATCTATGGCTTCTTCGGTTTTGCCTTGCTCTGCCAGTATATGGCCGAGCTGATAGTACGTGTCTGCAAGACTGATGCCGTGCCCGTCGGGATAGAGCTCTTGCGCCATCGCAAGAGCCTTGCGGTCTATCGCTTCTGCCTCTTTTGCTCTGCCTTGCCCACGATACGCGTCAGCCAAGTGCAGCATGGCAAATAATGTGTACTCGTGATTTCCGAGCGTGCTCATCTTCATCTTTACTGCTGTTTCGGCGTGGCGGACGGCTTTTTCGTAATTGCCTTGTTCTATATACGCCGCGCTCAGCCAGTCATGCATAGACGCTGTCGGAAAGTCCGGAGCATGTTTCTCATTCAAGGCGAGAGCGAGGGAAAGGTACTTCACCGCACCATTCCAATCCTGTGATGCGGAGCAAAGTTTTCCCAGCTGCTCGTACAATCGCTCCTTGTCCCAATCGCTGGCTCCGCCCGCATTAGCTTTGTCGATTGCTCTCATCATTAGCGATCGCGCTGTATCGTAGTTGCCCGGCCCGAGTGTCTGCTGGGCTGCGGCTTGGCGGGCCAGAACATGCCAAGGCTGAGGAAACAAGAAAAATTGGATGACGTTCCAAAATGAGCCAATCGCCAAAGTCACGCCAATTGTCACGGACAGACTGACGATTGCAAACACATTTTTGAAAGTGAGCTTGAGAGGACGCTTAGGCCGCTTCGCCAGCCGTTTGGCGTCGGGCTCTGACAGGTCTTTCTCGACTTCAGCAATGGACTGATAACGATCTTCCGGACGCTTCTCCAAGCAACGCAGAACTATGTGCATGATCGCTGCTGGAAGGCCCGGGGCTTTTGCTGGTTTTGCGGATTCACTCACATGTTTAGTGAGGGTTTCAAAAGGCGTGCTGCCGACAAAGGGAGGATTTCCCGTCAGGCACTCATACATGAGACAACCCAGGGAATATATGTCAGAGCGCTGGTCTACGGGACGGCCTAGACACTGTTCGGGACTCATATAAAGCGGGCTGCCGAAGATCTCTCCTGTTTGCGTGAGCTTTTGAATTTGATCGCCTTCGTCGGCCATCACTTTGGCAATGCCGAAATCCGTTATCTTCGCCACCTCCTTTCCGTCCCCGTCTGTCGTGAGCAAAACGTTGCTCGGCTTGATATCCCTGTGAACAACGCCTTTAAGATGGGCAGCCTTCAATCCGGCACATATCTGTCGAAAAATCTCAAGAGCACGCGTGCAATCAAGGGGTCCGGAACTAAGAGCGTCCGCGAGACTGTGCCCTTCGACGTAATCCATCAGCAAATATGGCAAGCCATCAGATGTGGTGCCTATATCATGCACGGACACTATGTGCTCGTGCTTGAGAGCAAATGCTGCTTTTGCTTCTTTCTGAAATCGTTGTACAGCCTCATTTACTTCGGCGAAATGCGAGTGCATCACCTTAACAGCCACCAGGCGGTTGAGAATGAGGTGTCTGACTTTGTAGACTGCGCTCGTCCCGCCCTTGCCGATCAGAGACAGTATTTGCAGCTTGTCATCTAGAAGGTTGCCGGCATGCGGCATCGCGCGCCCTCCGTTGCCGACGGCTTCCAGCGCGCCTGTCTCCTCGTTTTTGACATCGTCCGCGCCATCAACGACCAGGTGTTCGGATTTCTTCTCTTTCTGCTCGTGTTCGGTCATTTCATAGAGACAAGCTGTTCACAGACGCAATATGCCCAGCATACAGTGATATATTCCCAGCGGAAAGGGAGCCTGACTGGAGCCGCGCGCGCGTTTTGGTTGACGATACCGCTTTCGGTGTCGTAAGACTTTTCACCACTTTGGAGGGATGACCCCGGAGTCATTGGCCGCCTGTCCATGATGGTTGATTTGCAGGCATGGGCTCAGGCAGTTGGCCTGTAGTGGCCTGTGTCGGCGCGGCAAGAATACCAGTGCCATGGCTGCTTGTTGGTGCAACTTCGGCACTTGCGTCTTCACTGCGCCATGCCTCAAGAGAGAGTTAAATCGAAGCTTGAAAAGTTTGCCCGCGCCCGTCTCCGGGAATAAAGGCGATGGAAACCGGGGGCGGGGAATCGCTGCATGACAACCTGCGTCAAGACTTCGAATACGCGCGTTTATCTTGCATATTTGTTTCTTGCTCTTGTCTGGGGCACGGGCTGGTATGCCGTTCGACTGTGCGTAGCAGAGGGCGGATACGGGGTATTGGGCGGCGCGGCTCTGCGCTACAGCATCGCTGCGCTCTTTACAGGCGCATTAATTCCCATGATTCCGCGCGCGTTCGGGGATATTGACAAGAGGCGGATTGGCTGGATATTCCTGGCTGGACTCTTTAATGCTGCTGCGATGGGACTGCTCTATTGGGGCGAAAAGACAATCTCCGGTGGATTGGCAGCCGTACTGGTTGCGACATCGCCTTTTATGGCTGTCGCCATCACATTAATCACCCGCAGTGAGCGCGTCAAAATCCACACTTTGATTGGTTTTGCCTTGGCGCTTACCGGGGTGGCGCTGATTTTTGCTGAACGGCTTGCAGTTTCTCCTTCTCATCTGTTGGCTATGGTGAGCTTACTTGGATCAGCCTTCTTTTTTGCCATTGTCAATTTCATCATCAAAATGAAAGCGAAGGGAGCGACGCCGCTGCAAAGCTCGGTCGTGCTGTTCTTTTCGATGAGCATCGTTTTTTGGCTGGCGTCGCCGTGCGAGGGTCCAGCCATACTCTGGCCGCCACCGGCTGTTCCGACCGGTGCGCTCGTCTATCTTTCCGTTGCCTGTTCAGCGCTGGCGTTTCCAGTATTTTGTTATCTGCTGCGTCACTCTTCGTTGCTTTTCGCTTCCACGCTTGCGTTCGTTCATCCGGTGGTGGCACTGATTACCGATGGCTTGCTGGAGAAGAGCTTCACGCTCACAACGAGCGCTTATTTGGGTATTTGCGTGGTGCTCACAGGCGTTATCTTGAGCATGTTGGCCACTCTTGATAGAAAGCTACGTGTGGCCGCCACGGACTCGAGTATCGAATCAAGCGTCTTGGAATTCGATCCGGAGACGGTCGATACTGTCCTTCTCAAGTCCAAGCAGCGTCAGGCTGCCTGAGAAGCCGTTATTCGAAGAGAGTGCGGCAGGACTGCCTCAAAGTGTCGCGGCAGGGACAAACTTTCGTATTTCCACGATGCGCGCCTCAGTCCGGGCGTCAAATCATTTGCTCCCTGTGGAATTCCACAGGGAATTGCCGTCGGTTTTCGTCTATTTTGAAAGACGCACCCCGTAAGAATCCTGTAATAAGTGAGTAAGTAAGCGATGGTAGCGTGCTATGGCGGAATTTGAATTTGCACATCATAACAAAGTGAATATACAGGAACATTCCAATTTGCACGGTCAGTTGATACAAAGCGCATCTGAGCTGGGCAAGAAAGTTGAGCGGGAGATACATCTCATTGGATCCGGTGTTGTCGGTGGTGCCATAAAGGAAGCGAAGGACGATCCGATTGGTACTGCCGGCAAGGCTGCTGCCGCCATAGGTTGCGGTGCTCTTCTTGGGATCGGCGCTGTGGCGGCCTCACCCTATATTGCCGGCACTGCTGTTGGTATCGGCGTCTTAGGCACAGGCTCATGGTTGTGGAGCACGTTTAACACCTTTGATGCCAGAAATCGAATGCGCAATGCTGCTGTACAGAACGCCATTCTCTCGACGTGGAATACCGGTGACAGGGCGACGTTTGACAGAAACGTCGGCGCTATGCAAAATGCGCTGGGGAAAGATGCGCTCGACCTCAGCCTGGGAATGTTGACGGGTGTTGGAGCCGCTGGTGGCGCTCGATTCCTGCCGGGAATGGTACTGAAAAGCTGTCCCAATGTCGGTTTCAGATACTTCAGTCAGAAGGCCATTGAGCGCGCATTCCCGCTTCAACAAAGAGAATTTCGCATTACGTCCGGTCCTCAGTCCGTGGCTCCTGTCTACGCAGGGAAGGATGCCCGTGTAAACGTGCGCGAATTGCTGGGTAAAGACAAGCATGGCGCCGAGGTCCTCGGTCCGGAGAAATCATTATTGATCGCTCACAACGGTGCAGAACGAATCTCGCTTGGCGAGCTGTCCTGCGACACTGACGCCATCGCATGTTGTAAGCCGGAAAAGCTGCCCCCTCGGTTGAGGATGAAGAGCCTGATTCAGAAAGCCGGCGAGGTCGATCTGCAATTGGACAGCGCCGCCGCCAAGCTTCGTGTGACGGCGGCCGATGCGCGTCATCATCGCCCTCACTTGGCAGCGATTCGTCTGGGCGGCGATTACAAAGCACGTTCAATGTCTGTAACAGATTGCATAAAGAGCTATATGACGAGAGGCGACGGGGGAAGCCAGGAACTCGGCCTGGAAATGAAGGAGGCTCTTAAAGAGCACGATCTTCCTGAGATTCTCAGGGTCTGCGGGAGTCTTCCCTTTAAGGTGAAGAGAATTATTGGTGTGGGCTCTGAATCGATAGTTTTCGAGCTGGACCCTCTCGATAGCAACATCATTTTCGCTGAGGAGGGCATCTCTCCCAAAGATGTGGTGCTTAAACTGACCAATCCCAAATACGTCGAACTTGGCGAAGAGCACGGCATGAGGGAATTCGACGCCCTGCGTTATGGTCCACTAATGCGCACGGCGTCGAAATACATAGCTGTGCTGCAGGAGAAGGTCGATGTCGTCAAGGATCCTGACAACATTCCTGCAAATGAGTTGTCGTCTTTGTTTCGACAGATCAGGCGTCTTGCCCATGCGTTTTACGATGGAAAGGACGGAGCAGGACAGATAGGCTACAACCGGGAGGGGCGTCTGGTGGTGTGTGATTGGACCGCCGTCGTGCCTTACGCGATGTGCTTCAGAGATCCTGCACTGTCCGGCTTGCGTTACGGATTCAAGCCATCTTCTATGGAATGATTAATTCGAGCTATCATTAATGAGTTTCCCAGAGGAGCTTACAATGACGGATTTACAGGAGTTGCGCAATAAAGCCGCGCTTAAAAATTCACAATTGTCGCGAGTGCTTGACGAAGCTTTGCCGCATTTCCGCAATCGCCTCAACGAGCAACAGCTGGAATGGTGCCGCCATGAGCTTCACGGCTATGAGCCGCCCATCACAATCTATAAAGGCGAAGCGGAGGATTTGTCGCCCTATCGACTCGTAGTCGGTGCGATTCGTCTTGCCAAAGCGGATGGTTCACTCCATGAGATCGACCATCCAATAGCGCAACAAGAGGAGTTTTTTGTCTGCGCGCCGCTAAGTCGACTGGAGAAGTGTTGCGCGGAGCCAGGAGAAATCTCGATCGTTGAATTGCCTGTGTTGACTGCTCATTTGGGCGAGCAGATGGGGGGAAAGATCGTCTGCGAATGCGACAAGTCAGAGCTGGAACGCATAATCACCGGCGTTCGATTGAATGTCGTTGCGCTTCTCGATCAGGCAATGAAGAAATCTGGCGAAGTACGGACAAATCCGTAAATTCGTAACAACATTGTGAAGTTCTGCAATGCTCCACTCCTCCATTTCATTAAGATAGGTTTCTCTTCTCTGTCACTCGACTTCCGCAATCAAGGCGCTGAATGGTGGCAAGTTTGTTTTGCTCAATGGTTGCCTCTCGCGAGCGTCAAAAGTGGCTGCCAGAATTTTGCTGTTGCCGGATTTAATTCCCAGGCCTTTTGTGTCGAGGCTCAGCTTCTGCGGCGCATTGCTCATATTCATCGCAATCAGCACCGACCTTTTCGCACTCCGTCGCAGATACGAAAGAACATTGTTGCCGTTGTTTCCCACCGGCACATAATCACCACCGAGAAACGCAGGATGAGAGCGTCTCAGCGAAATTACCTTTCTGTACCAGTTCAAAATTGATTGTGGGTCCTCTAATTCAGATTCAACGTTGTGCGTCTTGTAATTATTGGCGACAGGCAACCAGGTTGCGGAAGCGCTTGAAAATCCGGCATTCTTACCGCTTGTCCATTGCATCGGCGTTCGTTCGCCGTCGCGACCTTTCTCCTTAGGCCACCCTATTTTTCCAATCGGGTCCTGGACTTCTTGCCGTGTTTTGGGATCGCGATTCTCCATTCCTATTTCTTCGCCGTAATAGAGAATTGGTGTGCCTCGCAACGTCAAAAGCATAGTCGCCATGAGCTTCGCGATTTGGTTGTTGCTTTTGCCGTCACCATAGCGAACATAGTGGCGGGGCGTGTCGTGATTGCTGAACAGGTAGACCGGCCACCCTTTGAGAGGATTGCGATCGGCTTCGAGTATGCGTTTGGCGAATTCATTTGCAGATAGTTTATTGACGTACGCAAAGAAGAAGTTCATCGGCAGCTGTACTTCATCATTATTGGCGCCGTACATTTTCCAGAGCTCCGACACATTGTCTGTGCAAGTTTCGCCAAGCAAGACGCGATCATCAGGATAAGCATTCACTACAGTTCTCAACTCCTTCAAGATCTCATGGTTTTCCGGGAGCCTGTAGTTATACTTGTTTTGCATATTGGGATCGCCGAATTTGTTCTTTCCCACGAGCAAAGGATTGTCTTTGAGATTCGGATCTTCAAAGACGGTGCTGACTGCATCGAGCCGAAATCCCGCCACGCCTCGATCCAACCAAAAACGCACCATGTCGTACATGGCTTTGCGCACTTGTTTGTTGCGCCAGTTCAAATCTGGTTGCTCGGGATAGAAAAAGTGGTAATAGTATTGCTTGGTGTTGGGCGAGAATTTCCACGCGGAATGTCCGAAGAGCGATTGCCAGTTGTTTGGCGGTCCGCCATTTCTTCCGTCTCTCCACACGTACCAATCACGCTTTGGATTGTCGCGCGAAGAAGCGGAATCGACGAACCATTTGTGCTTGTTCGAGGTGTGGTTGACGACGAGATCAAGCAGTATCTTGATGTTGCGCTTCTTCGCTTGCGCGAGAAGTCTGTCGAAGTCGGCAATCGTGCCGAATTCCGGGGCTATGTCCTGATAATCCGACACATCGTAGCCGAAATCAACCTGCGGCGATGGAAAGCACGGCGTAATCCACAGCGCATCGACACCAAGATCTTTCAGATAATCAAGCTTGCTCGTTATGCCGTTGATATCGCCTATTCCGTCTCCATTGCTGTCAGCGAAGCTGCGCGGATAGATTTCGTAGAACACCGCACGTTGCCACCAGGGAGCGCTTTGCGCAGGGGCAGGCTGTGCTCCAGCCGAGGAGGCTTGTCTGTCAGCAATCTTTGGGTTGGCTTTCTCTGGCGACGCGCCGACGGCTGTGCGCGAGCCTGTATAAATGCTTCCAGCAAGGATAGCGAGCATCAAAATCGCTGTCTGTACTCTTTTGAGCTTGTTCATTTGCTTCCTCCGGCGGGACTCGAAAACTTCCCTCATTGGACTTTCTCAAGAGCTAAATCGGATTCCTTGGCTTGTATATGGCAGTGAAATTGAAAATGATTTTACCGCACAGCCGATTCAACCGAGCGGCAGCGAAGCACTAAATGCGGTGCAAGAGCAGAATCGGAGTTACTTTGCCTTGTCATCGGGAAAATCATTGTCGTGCAGGTAGCGGGACTTCGTATCAGGCACGATGAGAATACTCTCTTTCAAGAGCAGGAACATAGAGGGAGTGATTTTGAAGACTCCCGAATAGGGATGGCTGAATGCCGAGAGCAGCCAGATATTGAGAGCGAGAGCGGTCGCTACAAGCATGGTCATGAAGCTTTGCACTTGTGGAAATTGTGAGGCAAAAATATAACTCAACGCCATCGTAATACAGGCGCCAAAGCCCACCACCCACCAGATCGCCTGTGGCATGCTCTTCGTCGCCAGTAAAATTCGGGCGCGACGATTTTCGCCCAGGTCTTTCATGGACTCAACCAATGGCTGCTGAAGATTCGATTGCCTCTCGTTTTCAGGTACGACGGCAACAACGGCTTCCCACAACTTCTGATAGTCCTCCCAGCCGTGGTTAATCTTGACTCCGCGCTCCATTTGCGGCCATTCGGAGTTGAGAATCGTATCGACATAATTTCTACAGAGTTGCCTGATCCTTGTCCTGTCGACATCGGAAAGTCCTCTTGCTATACGGAATATGCTGGCTACGTTGCTTGCCTCTGCTTCGTCATGCATCCGTGCGTCATGGTACTGGTCCATTGCCTGCGCGACCATGAAGCCAAGCAGGATTGAAAAGAGTGTGCCCACGACCCCCATCATTGCTTCGCCGGCACTGTGATGTTGCGCAAGAACCTCCTGTTTGGCGATGCGGTTGACGAGATACTGGCCCGCCAGGGCGAGACCGATGAAAAGGCCAATCAGTACTATGAGATGCTCCAGACTGTCCATTTGATTTCCTGCTCTAAAAGGGGACTTTTTGCAGGCTAAATTGTCAACTACTGGATGAATTTAAGCAACCTGATAAAGTGTGGACGTCAGCTACTGAGCCAAGTCAATTAGACAATGCACGAAGCAGAACTCTGGTGGGGGGCGTGCCTTCAGGCGATGGAGTCCATTTTTGGCCCCGCGGACAATTCGGTATTGCGCTCTCCGGTGCCCTTTGATGCCGGGTTCGAAGCGGGCGGTCGAGCAAATGTCCTTGCCTTCCGAAAAACCTTGTCGGGGGTCGCCTATGCGACGTGCGAATTGATAGGACGCGACGATCAGGTGCATACACCGCTCGGCAACTATGAGCTGGTAATTTGCCACCGGCAGGACGACAGCTGGGGTCCAAACCTCATAAGCAGTCTGGCTTATTACACTTTACAAGCGTCCTTGAATCCAGGCGAGACGATGAGCCTACCGCCCGAATGGGTTGGCGACGGCACTGTAAAAGCGCTTTTGTTCCTCGAGCTAACCCGCATGACGGTGAGAAATCGTCAGTGCGGGCTTTTGGTGTGCCGGGCATGTTCAACAACTTGGAGGTGAAAGTCCACTCACAATCTGATGACGATGAAGTGTAGCGAAGCGCAAGGACGCAGCCGCGAGGCGAGGTCTGAAAGAAGCGTGGAGCAAATCCGCGAGCTGACG
>DATNRC010000649.1:0-9337 GCA_036703705.1 Candidatus Obscuribacterales bacterium | reverse complement strand
GTCCGCCCTTAGTCGGTAATAACTTGCTTGAGACTTTGTTCAAGCACGTCAATGAGGCTCCATCTTCGTTTGCAACGGCTTGCCCAGACAAAGCCGTACCCGAGAAATTGGAAGCAATTGTCTTCAAATCGCTCCACAAAGATCCCGAGCATCGCTACCAATCAATGCGTGATCTCAAGAAAGATCTGGAGGCGTTCTTTGATTCCATCGAGCCTGGCTGGATTTCCAAAGCTCGTTTGAAGTTCGAGCTCGTGAGGCTCAAAGTTGTGCCGCTTGTCGCCCGAGAGAAAAAGATTCTAGCGTTCGGCCTTGCCGTTACGGTTGTCCTCATCATCGTGGCAGCGCAATTGTTGAATGTGTACTTCGCCGATGTAAATGAACCACCTCCCGGACCGGGAATAGCATGGGCAGTGACTCAGCCGGCCCCGCAGTCGCAACAGATCGATTTTGAGCAAAACCTTGCCATGGCACAGAAAGTGATGGCAGGCATTCAAAAGCTGGAAGGCACCAAATCGAGCCGATACATTCACGCGCTTGGAAAACTGGCTCTTTTCTATGAGAAAAACGGTCATTATGGAGAAGCGACTGAAGCCTATAAGCAAGCCTACACGCTTTCCAGAGACATGGAAGGAATAAGAAGCTGGTCCACCAAAGAAGCAATGATCGCTTATGCTGACGCCCTGATGAAAGGCGGCGAGTTCGCCAAGGCAGAAGAACAATACCAATTGCTGATTCAACAGCTACAGCTCGAGTCACCAAATCCAGAACCGCACATCTATCTCCATGCTCTCCAACACCTTGGCGACGCGCAGATGCTTTTGCAGAGGTACGGCGAGGCAATCGTCAGCTATGAAACAGCATTGAAAAACATTGACCGGCGCAAGGACTCTCACTCCGGTCAAACGACTTATGCCGCTATGCTAAGCCGGCTTGCAGATTGCTACCGCATTTCGGGGCAATATAGTCGGGCACAACCTGTTTATGCTCGAGCATATGATTGCTGGAAAAATCTTCTGAAACGTGACGAAGCAGCGCCAGTACTATTGAGCCGGCGATTTATCGGCTACTGCCACTGGCAGTTAGGACAGTATAAGAGGGCACGCGGCTGCTATGAGTCCGTTTTGCCCTTAATGGAAAAGACGCTGGGAGCGGCCAATCAAACCACTCTTTCGGCCATGCGAGAGTATTCGCAGCTTATGTGGGACAAAGGAAATTACTGGCATTCTGTAGTTACGCACTGGCGCATCCAGGAGTGCAGGGCGAAAAAGGGCTCGACCGGCTGACGCACAGGTTGCCGCATAACATTTCTTGGACACAAATGGCGGCCGACCGCACATGGGAATTCTTAAGAGGCCCAATATCAACCGCCGGAAGGTAGCGGTGCAAGCAACAGTAAACCCGAGATGATGACTTAGAGATCGTCGCCAACACCGATCATGGCTTGCCCGAAAATACTTTCATTGCTTTGTCCTCAACCATTCGCACGAGCCGCATGAGTTTCCTCGCAACCAGAATGCCATGAAGAGGTCCCTGTAATTCGGTCAAACTCATAATTGACACCTTGGACTGTGACAACGAACCTGCTTCCACATTGATGAAAAATTGGAGGGGAGCCCTGGCACTCTTATCTCCCGACACACAGGCGAGCTGACGTTCGCCAACCTGCGTGAAATTGCATCCCATTTCTTTCACCGTCTCTTCGCAGATACTCATCATCGTCTCCGCAGAGATGTGTATATCTATCTCACACGTGCCATTGAAACCTGCGCTCGCTATTAAAGATGCGCCATCCCCAATGGAATCGTCTTCCTGCAACAAAGACATGACTGCCTCCAGGGCCTCATAATCTTCTCTAGCATCTCGGTCGCTATCCATCGATTCGTCAGACGAGCGCGAATACTGACTCATTCTTTGTTCGGTATCATACCCAAATGCTTGATGGCGGCGGCGCAGTTCATACAATCTGGAGAAGCCAAATTCTGAACTTATAGAGCGAACCGTCGGCATATCTGCATACTGAACAGACATTTTTGAATTTTTTCAACCCATGTAAATATACCACGGTGCACCGCCAGCAGTGGCAAGACTTGGTACGCTGCGGGCTATACCGAAACTGTCTGCGGCCAACTTTTGCTCTTTAACTTTCCACCTCAACCGCCGCTTTCAGAATGCTGAAAGTATACGACTACTCTTGACAACACCAGCCGGATTTTATGTTGGCTTAAGAGTCGCTGCCACAAAGTGCTTCAAGTCCGTCGATTTCTGAACGCCGAATGCGTGCCGCTGCATGGGCAAAAATCAGGTTTCAGCCTCGTAGGGCAGCAAACACTCTGCTGGAAACCTTTCACTACTGGCTCAAGAACAGATGGCCAGAGAGCGTGTAATCTGTCTAGAGATTACCTCTTTGTTGCTGGTCGCGTTCTATTGATTCAAACAGAGCCTTGAAATTACCCTTTCCGAATCCTTTTGCGCCCTTGCGCTGAATGACTTCGAAGAACAAAGTCGGTCTGTCCTGAACAGGCTTTGTGAATATCTGAAGCAGGTATCCTTCTGATTCGCGATCGACCAGAATGCCAAGTTTGGCCAGCTCTTCGATGTCCTCATCGATTTGACCGACACGCTCCGGAAGAGCATCATAATATGCGCGCGGCACTTTAAGGAATTCGATGCCGCGTTTAGTCAGTTCGCCGACCGTATGAATGATGTCTCGCGTAGCAATGGCAATGTGCTGAACGCCCGGAGCCAGGTAGTAGTCGAGATATTCTTGAATTTGTGAACGTCTCAGACCTTCCGCCGGCTCGTTGATCGGCAGTTTGACTGAGCCGCTCTTGTTTGCCATCACACGCGATACCAGCGCCGAATATTGAGTGCTGATGTCCTTGGCATCGAAATACTGGTAGACGTAAAAGCCGAAGACCTTCTTATACCAGTCGACCCAGTAGTCCATGCGACCCACTTCCACATTGCCGACCACATGATCGACTGCTGCAAGACCTACTTTGTGAGAGTTCGCATTGTCTTCAAACTGTCGAGTCACCGATTTGAAGCCGGGAGCGAATCCCTTGTAGTCTTTTCGTTCGACGAAGGTGTGGATAGTCTCACCATATGTGTGAACAGAAGCACTTACAAAGCGCCCGTTTTCATCCTCCGACTCAACGGGAGCCTGCGCGCTTTTTGCTCCCCGCTGAATTGCGGTTTCATATGCCTTTTTCGCATCGCGCACTCGAAGTCCGATCGTCTTCACGCCATCGCCATGCAGATGAACATGATCGGCAATGGCATGCTCGTTTTTCAGCGCGCCCGTCAAAACCAGATAGACGTGATCTTGCTTGAGGACGTAAGAGACTTGATCTCGACTGCCGGTTTCCAATCCGCGGTAACCGATGAGATCGAAACCAAAACCGCGCTCATAATAGTAAGCCGCTTGCAAAGCATTGCCTACATAAAATTCAATAAAATCGAAACCGTCCACTGCGATCTCTTCTTGAGCAGCGGTTTCCGCCCGGCTATCGACTTTTTCCTTAAGCATGACACAACCCTCTCGAAAGCAGTTTGACAGAAAAATTTATCGCGTTGGTGAACGGCTTACATCATCCTAACGGCTTAAAAGGCTTTGTGCCTCCTTATTGCCAGGATCTTCGCTCAATACGCTGCTGAGAATTCTCTTAGCGTCTGCGATTTGTTGCGGATCGCCTGATTTCAGCTCTTCACCTGCTAGTTTAACCGTTTCCGAAAACAGTTTCTTCGCTTCTTCCGAATTCTTGTCTTGTTGTCTCAAAGAGATTGCCAACCCCAACTTCCCGTCAGCGAAATTGGGCGCTGTTTTGATGAGCTTGCGATAGTGAGTCGCTGCTTCACTGTATTTTCCGCTTCGGCGCAGAGCCTCAGCCAGTTTGAAAACTCGAATCGAGCTGAACTCCGAATTCTCAAGAGCCTTTCTGTAATACTCGATCGCCTCCTGCCGTTTGCCGAGGTGCTCGAGGCATTGCCCCATCATAAGCTTGATGGTCGATACATTGGGATAGCGCTTTTCGAGATCTTTGAGCTGAGAGATTGAGCCTTGCTCGTCGCCCTTCAGAGCTTTCCGCCAGGCTTCGACGCATTCACGCGAAACGATGGCTTCTGTTTGCATATCAAAGGCAGCAGGCTGTCCTGCAACCCCCGTTTCGCGCAACAGCTTGGTTTGTTGATTGCCGCCCGGCGTGCTCTGCCCGATAACTGCTTCACCAGTATTGAGCTTGGCTTGATTCTGCCCTAAAAGAGCTTCGCCGTCAGCACTCAGTTTGGTCTGGTCGATGCGCGTTGTCGAAGTGCAGCTCACAAGCGACGCCGTAACCAAAACGGCAGAATAAATTTTCAACGACTGCTTCATTTTCCTGGCCCATCAGGGCAAAAGCGGTGCATGACCAATGCCGGGCATGACTTTTGGTTCTCGGATCTTCGAAGCCTGCAAATCTCTTCGCAAACTCGATTCTGGCAAAGGCGGCGGAACGACTTCCAGTTCTTCATCATCACCATGCGCCTTTTCCATCGTCTGCGCATCGCGCGCTTTCCCGAGGAGCAGCCGAATGCGCGCGTTCACTTTCGGTACGAAGCGTTCTGGCACTTCATTCTGGTATAGCAGATCTACAAGCGTTCGTGCTGCATGATAAAAGTCTTTCTTCTGCTCCATGAGCTCCGAAAGTGCTACGCGCAACAACAAATCTTTCGGCTTTTCATCCTTGAGCTTGGTCAAACGCTCCAGCGCCTGGTCAACGAGCGCCGGGTCGGGATTGCATTGGCAAAGCTGATGGTAGGCGACGTACATGCTTGGTTGCAGCGAGGCCGCCTCCGCATACTCTGCTGCCGCTTCCTTGCTCAGCCCAGAACGCCTCAACAGCTCTGCGAGATTGAAGCGCGCCTGAGCATCCTTCGGTGAGATCCTTACCAGGTCTTGGGCTTGCTTTATTTCTTGAGCAGTCGGCTTCGTTACAACCGCATCCACGGTCGCCAAGACGGCAGGCTGCGCCGCAAAGCTCAAAAGGACGACAAAGCAAAATGAGCGCTGGACACTAGCCCCCCCGCTCTTTCTGAATTTCGATTCACCCTGACCATTGAGCAAGGTTTAAGGCTCCCTTTGGGCATTTGTCGCCCAGATCGCGGTAATAGTCCAAGACTTTGTACTATTTGTCAACAGTTTGGCTATCAACCTTTGCGAATACTCAGACAGAAATGCCCTTCTGAGTCCTCAATACAGGACTCTACGGTATGCCCATCTTCGGCAACGCTGGCGGACACGCTCTCAACCGGCTCCCCTGCATCCAGAAGGACCAAAACTCTGTCTCCAGAGCTTAGCTTGTCAAGATACAGCTTGGTCTTCACAAAGTTCATCGGGCAGGCAATGCCACGCAGATCAAGCTTATGTTGTGACATCTTTCTCTCAAATCCAATCTAATTGAATGCCTTCAATTCAATCCAATCCAATTCAATTCAATTCAATCCAATTCAATTCAATTCAATGAATGCCGGTCCGACAATCGCAATTTAAGATTAACCTCAATTGCCGCCGCCGGGAGCAAAAGGAATCGCACTTGGCAATTGAACTCCATTTGCTAGGAGAAACAGCTGTCGGGGAAACATCCAGCGCGATCGGGACAAAACTCAACTGATTCGTAACGCTTCCATTCCTTCGCGAAACACTGACGGCTGAGCGCATAACCCTTCATGCGCTCTAAAACTTCCGTTGGCGCTTGCCCATTCTGTCGGCCCAAACACGCAAGGCAGTACATAGCTTCAGTATTGCCAAAGGCAAGGTTGATGACTTGCTTGCGAAGGCACAGCAGGCTGTTGCACTCCGCGCAGTGGGTCGGTGCATCTGGTACCAGCAGTGCGTTGTCAGCAGAAGAGCTCATTTGCGTCGTCGCCACCTTCCCCACTCAGAACTGAACCGATATCAGTTCAGTTCTGCCGTTGCCTCTTAAGTTTAACCCTGACATCTCAAAGGAGCTCGCCATTATTACGTTTGAAAAATCGTTTCCCGCAAATGGCCGCATCCGCCCACTTTTCAAACTCAACCGATATCGGTTCAGTTTTGGCGTGGGAGCCTTTTCCTTTTATAAAGCACACCGATACCTCAGCCAGCGGCAAGTGAGAAAGTCTGGGCATGGCAAAGCCCCAGACAAACAATCTTTGGCGGTTTCTTTCTCCCTCCGCGGAAACTACGCAACCAACCTCGTAGTTTCCCGAATTACTCTTGCCGAATAATGATCTAATCTCTAATCGACAAGAAATTGTCGGCACACTCTTCAAGCAATAAAGCAAAAAATGGTGAAGGCGCAAATGCTCGAGGCGGCTGGAATAACCGAGCCACCTAACCGTTCAGCGGCCAATTTAGACAGCGCGCAGATCCTGGGTGCTCCAGGACAGCAAGCCGTCGCAGCCAACGAAGCTGACGATAGTTCAGTCGGTTTAAAACAAACTGTTGCCGAATTTACCAGCAGCCTCGGCGCAGGCATTACCGGAGCCGTCGGCTTTGGACTTTCTATCGCCGGGCGGCGAGGACCGCTCAAAGCAATTACCATTCCGCTTACGCTAGCGCTGGCTGGCGGCACTAAGTACGGAATCAAAAACGGAATAGAGCATGCCTTGCTGGAGGAAAAAGATCGAACGGCGTCAGCTGCAGATTTTGCATGGGGAATCGTGGATGGCGTGGCCGGCATCGCGGGCAGCGCGGTAGAACAACGAGTGTCCCGCCAACTGGTGCGCCATCTGGGCGCTCGAGCGCTCGGCAGCAGCATCTCGCAACACACTGCGTCCGACGCAGGCAAGATAATCCTCAAGAACTCCGCCATAGATGCGCTCAAGCTAAACACAGTTCGCGGGATTGCCGGCGGCGCGGCAGGAACGTTTACCTGGAGCGTTCCTCATCGCGTTCATGAGAATTGGGAAGAGCTGAAAACAAACCCCTCCTCGGCGCTCGGCCGGGTAGCTATGCAGACTACGCAGGACACAGCGATGGGAAGCCTTTTCGGAGGGGCATTCTCTGGCGGCTTTACGGCAATCAATCGGGGCAAGCAGTTGTTTGGGCACGCCAGGGCCCGCGTGGAAGGGCCAAGCAGGCTGCTGCAGACCGATCATAGATTCATCGGCGACTTTCACAGCGATCTGGATCAGCTTCCTCATATGAAGACGAAGCTCGATCAACTGAATGCTCAATCTGCTGCTCGCGGAATTCCGTCAAGCTTCGACATCACAGGCGATACCATTTCCGGACACGTCAACTTCGCTTTCACCAAAGGAGGCAAAGTCGAATACGAATCGCTGATCGACATGGGAGCAGGGAAATTCATCCTCGGCAATCACGAGTATGATGCAGCCGGCGGAATGTTCGATGTTCCCCGCTGGGCCAAAGTAATGGCTCCGATCTTGAAGAAGCATCCGCAGGTGTCAGTTCTCAATGCAAACATGGATTTCTCCGCCTATCCGGAATATGCCGGACTGACAAAACCGTACGTGGTAGAAGAGCTGGTTGCGCCCTGGGGAAAAACGAAAGTCGCCACTGTAGGATTGACGACAAAAGAGGGTGCGCTCGGAGCTATCAAGTACAACGACGCCGAAGCTGTCGCCATTCAGACAATCAAGGACCTCAACGCCCAGGGAATAAAGCAAATCATTCTCGACACGCACCTGGGGCTCGCTGAAGACATCAAGCTGGCTCAGGCATTGATTGGGCACGATTTGAAGGTCGCCGGAATTATGGGAGGTCACTCTCACAGCATTACCCCGACCCCCGTCTGGGTAGGCCCCAGGCGAAGCATTTTGGATCGCCTCTTAATGCGCACCAAGGGTGGTGACTTCGAAATTCCCATTATGCATTCGGGACCGAGCGGCAGATGGCTCGGTGACTTTCGTCCCGCAATGCGACCGGACGGCACCGCACATCGCTACCATACTACCGGCAAGCTGCATGCCATCACAAGCGATATCACTCCGGACGCCGCTCTTCAGAGCCGGATTGAAGCTGCATTACCCGAGAGGACAGCATTGAAGCAGATCAGCTACGATGCGACGGCGACCGGCAATTACAGCAACCGCGACGTGCGCCAAAAAGAGACGGCGCTCGGAAATCTGATCTCTGATGCCATCCGCTCCGGCTTGAGGAATGAGCTGGGCGATGACATTCTCGTTATGACGCACTCGGGCGGAATACGATCGCAAATTGTAGCGGGCAAGCCAATCACGCGGCTTGATCTGGCGAATCTCGTGATGAATGCCGGCAAGGCGTCACAAGAAACACAGGAGTTGGTCTTTGTTCGCATACCGGGTCGCTATATCAAGGATGGCTTGGAATACGGCGTCCGCAACATGGAACCACCGACGCTGCCAAATCTATGGAAGCGAATTGCAGGACTGTTCGTCGAGCAACAACACGCGCAGCCACCGCAACCCGGCAATTTTGTGCAAGTGAGTGGAATGAGGTATACGATTGATTTGACAAAGCCAGCCTGGGAAAAAGGCGCAGGCGGGGGAAGAGTCACAAGTGTAAAAGTGCAGAACGGGGAAAACTTCGAGAA
The DNA here is from genome assembly GCA_036703705.1 of Candidatus Obscuribacterales bacterium. GTDB lineage: Bacteria > Cyanobacteriota > Vampirovibrionia > Obscuribacterales > Obscuribacteraceae > DATNRC01. Next base: position 785 of record DATNRC010000649.1, on the reverse strand, counting down.
TCTCGATCCGCTCAAGCTCTATAGCGTAGTAACGCGCAGACATCCGATACACAAATGGTGGCAAGCAGGAGTATTTGGCGACAAACCTTTCGAGCAAGTTGCCCAGGATTTGAAGATGCAAGATGTCCAGAAATCGCAAGTTGATCTGATTGGCGAATACATTAGAGGCAAGGGCATTGACCCCCGAGTCTTTTCCCCGGTAGAAGGGCGCATAGTGAATATCACCAAAGATGTTCCAGAACTGACGTTTAGACCGGCGCGATCAGTTGGCGCTTTCCCCGCAGTCGGTGAGTATCACCGCCAAGACAAGAAGTCCTGAGCGATTTCTGGCTGCTTTCCTGGCTGCAAGTGAATTGCTCCACAAAAATTCCTGAGCAGCTTCCAGCCGGCATGTTTGGGTGTGCGCGTGCGATAAGATAATCTCGGAAGTGAGTGATGCTGCATAGCAGCCAGGAATCAATGCCAATTTCAGGTTTTAACGACTTAAGCCGTAATGAGAACTTGAACGGTGCATGGTTCGAGTCAGCTCTGAAATGCAATGCCGCAGCATTGTTTGCTTTGACTTTCGCGATATCTTCATCAACGGCAGCTCTCGCTGACACTCCGGCAGTTCAGGGACCGCAACAAATGCCGCAGCAAATGCCGGCCATGCCGATGCAAGGACTGCAGCCGCAACAAATGCTCCAGCAACAGGGTATGCCTCCATACATGATGCAGTCCCCTTCGCCACCAGGAATGCCCCAGCAAGGCACGGCTCCGCTGGGTCTTCAACAGCAACCTCAATG
>DATNRC010000648.1:0-30390 GCA_036703705.1 Candidatus Obscuribacterales bacterium | reverse complement strand
ACCGATATCGGTTCAGTTTTTAAACCCGATCGTTTGCGCGACTTATAGATCTTGAAAGCCTATGCCGGCCGTTCAAGCCCTCTTCAGGCACCATGCATTGGCCATGGAACTCTGGCAAAATAAGTAGTGTTTTTAAAAGGCTGTTTCCTACTTTGCTTACCAGAATCGACAAATATGGGAGTTTCAAGCTGGCTTTAACGCTGGTTCTTTTACTGTCCGCCCTTGTCTTTCAAGTTGCGACCGCAGCTGCGGAGCAGGCCAAGGTGGAGCTTTCCATTGCCGAGCTAGTGCAAAAATCGCTGACTGCATATGGTGGCAAAGAAGCTCTGGCTCAGCTTCAGGCTGCCTCTACCATCAATGGGCACCAGATTACCGAGCGCGACGGCAAAAGAGTGGAGCGTGATTACCGTGTTGTTAGAAAGGGCGATAAATGGCGACTCGATCTGGAGGCGGGCTTGGGCGACAGAACGGCGGAGCCTGCAAAAGAAAAGGCCAGTCTGGATTCTCAAGCCAAGGCTGAGAAGGCAGATTCAGGAAGTCCTGTCTCCGCTCCGGAAAAGGTGGCGGCCCAGGGTCTCTCCGCTGATACTGCCGATGGTGCGCTGAGCCCTGCGGCAACGCAAGCGAAATCGCCTCCAGGGCTTGAAGTTACGGCTTGCGATGGGCGGCGGGCCTGGCGCTCGACCGGAGGCGACGTGATGGATCTGTCTAAGGAAGAATTCGATGCCATCAATCAAAAGTTGTTGCGCCAGCCTGCTCTCATGACCTTGTGGCAAGAGCCCGGTGTGAATTTCGAGCTTGTCGGCAGAACGCAGTACAAACAAATTCCTGTCTTCGCCATTACTGTTTCATCCGAGACGCTGCCGCAGACGACGCTCTATTTGGACCAGAAGAATTATCTGGTCGTTGCCATCACTTATTCCGTACAGGAAGCAGCTGCCGCCGGTGCTCCATCGAATAAAGCAAGTGCCGTCGCCCTGGAGCTATCCGAATACAGACCGTCAGCGGGCACGCTTTTCCCCTTCAAGCAGACGGCATACATAGATGGAAATCTTAGCTGTGAGCTGGAAATCGCATCCGTAGCCTTGGGACAGTCTGTAGATGACGCCTTATTTGACAGACCGCGTCAGGAAGGAAAGTATCGGTTGGCGAAAAGCATTTCCATGCCTTTTGAATATTTTCAGAACGAAATTCTCGTCAAAGGCAGGATTAACAACAGTGACGAGCTTGACTTTTTGTTCGATACTGGAGCTTCTGACACAATCATCGACAGGCGCATCGCTGCTCAAAATTTCCTCGCCAAACAGGGCCAATCTGACATAGCAGGCTATGCGGGGCTCGTCGCCGCACAACGGTCGGAGCTGAAAAGGATGGAATTAGGGGGGCTGGTGCTCAATGACGTTCCGGTGCGAGTGCTCGACCTCAGTCCGCAGTCCCGGCAACTCGGTCGCCATATCGCCGGCATTATCGGCACCAACATCATAAGCCAGTTTGCGGTCACCATAGATTACAGCAAGCCTGCCCTTACATTTGCCGATCCGGAGACCTTTGTTCGACCGGCAAAAGCTGCCTCGGTGCCCTTTGTATTTCGGCAACTCCCCTTTGTCAAAGTGACTATCAACGGTAAAGACGAGCAAATTTTGCTTGTCGATACGGGGGCGGCGTTCAATCATCTGCCGTTCAAAACAGCTCAGAGACACATTGTTGGCGACCCCGCCAATGTCCGGCACGTCACCGAGGGAACAGGACTTGACGGCCGTCCCATTCAAATGGGCAAGGTGACTATTGATTCTTTGACGATTGGCGGCTTGCCGTTGCGATCAGTTTCATTTACCTACCCCATAGAGAAGACAGCCAAAGCTACGCCTTCCTCCCCGAAGACGCCGTCAGCGGAACGAACGGGATTCTTCCAGAGCTCCAGTTTCGGCATCCTCGGCAATCCGTTCTGGCAAAACTTCAACGTAATTGTGGACTATCGCTTTCAAAGACTGTTGCTGGTGCCCAATCCGCTGGTCAAATTGACAAATGAAATCGATTCGGCGTTATCTGCCGGCGACGCCAAACTGGTGGTGCATCGAGATTACCGGCAAGCGGAGATGCTCTATATGAAGGCATTGCTGTTGGCCGACAGCGCGCGTGACGTTAAGACCCGAGCCAAACTTCTGGGCCGCCTCGGCAATCTAAGAAGGATTATGGCCAAGGATTTGAACAGACCGGAGCATGCCAAAGCCGCCTATCAATATTTCGTCAAGGCGCAAGAACTGGCTCGCAACCAGGGTGCGCGCGAGATTGAGGGGCGCATAATCGCCGACTGGAGTTTGCTCTACAGCGACAACGGGCAGGCTCATGAGGCCAAGCAGACCATCGATCGCGCCCTCCAGCTGGCTCCTCAAGATCCCAATGTCAACGTCGACTGCGCTGTTCACTTATACAGGGCAAAGCTTTATCCGGAAATGCAAAAGTACATTGAAAAGGCCCTGTTTCTCGAGCCATCGAACTGGCAGGCGCTCTGGTATCAAGTGAAGCTCAGTGAGATGTTTGCAGATACGCCGCGGGCGGTGGCGACGCTCAAAGACATCTTGCGTTTTTATCCGTGGTCCAAGGTGGCGAGCGATAAACTGAAGGCCCTTTCCGAGCGCATTACGGTGACACCTGCCTATCCCCAAGCAGCGCCGCAAGCACCCAATTGGATGCCGAGCATTCCCTCTGTGACGCCTTCTCCAGGCACAAACGTGCCGCGCATAATTCCCTGGGGACGACCGGGGGCGGTGCCGCCGTCCGTGCCCATGATCGTTCCCTCAAAAAAGCCCTCCGCCGCAATGCCTCTTACTGTGCCGACAATCATGCCATCAAAGAATGCCGCATCGACAGTGGAAGTAAGAACACCCCAGTAAAGCAGGAACGCCCCAGTAAAACAGGAACGCCCCGGTGAAGCTGGAACGCCCCAGTAAAACAGGAGCGCCCCGGTGAAGCTGGAACGCAATTAATTAAGACCGAAAGGCTTAAGCACAGATGCCGCTGCGATAAGGCAGCAGCCATCCTACTCATTCTAATCAGTCTTATCGCCTCACGCTTTGGGCGGCCTCAGTCGGCTTTCGTTTCATCTCTGGTCGGACTGAATGCTCCGGCGTTGCGAACGGCATCAGAAAGCTGCGTATATTTCGGGCCGAAATAATACTTACGCATCTCTTTGTAGGTATCGTCGTATGGCCAGTTCTCACGTGCCACGCGCCAGATGCCGATGAGGCAGCCCGTGCGGTCGGAGCCGTGCGCGCAATGCAGAAAAACGGCCGGCGTCTTCTTTTCGCTGTTGTCTGTAGTTATCTTTTCGTGCTCCGCTTTTGCCCTGTCGACAGCTTCCAAAAATGTCTTCACCTGCTTTTTTGTAGGAGCATGCCAATCCATGGGCAGGTTGATGTATTTCATGCCCAGCTGCTTGGCGATTTGCGGTTCGTCCATTTTTCGTTCTGAAGGAGCCCGTAAATCGATGATTGTCTTGATGCCCATTTTTTGGAGCTCCCGGAGCCCTTCTTCAGTTGGCTCTCCGCCGCGATATAGATAAGGGTGAACCTGATGAAAATTCGGCAGCGGCTTGGCTGCCTTGCTTGTTTGCTTCTCGGTCCCGGCTGTCTTTTGGGTGGTTTTTTCGGAAAGATTGACCGGCTTAGTTGTTTCCGCGCCTGTTGATTGGGGAAGCAGGGCCGACATTGTGGTCAGAGCGCCGCATATACTAAGGAATATCTGGAAGGCGCGAGGGGCTGTCATTTGCCTGCGATTATTAAAAGTTATTAATTTTGTCATTTAAATTGAACTCCTGCGACCCAAATTACGTATTTAACAGTAGCGAAACCAAACCGTCAGGCTTGGAGAGAACCAGTGGACCTTACTGACGAGGCCCTAATCAAAAAGTTCAAAACGACGAAGGACTTGAACCAATTCAAGTCATTGGTTCGCCGATACCAGAATCGCCTTTATAACACGGCGTTCAGGATCTTGGGCAACATGGAGGAAGCGGAAGAAGTGGTTCAGGATACATTTCTCAGAGTGCACCAGAATCTCGACGGATTTCGAGATGATGCCCGATTCGCCTCCTGGGTGTTTCGCATCACGCACAATGTCTGCGTTGATTTCGTGCGCATGAAGCAACGCCAGAAAAACGGGGTGAAGGTAATGTCTTTTGATCCTCAATCTTGCTTTGCTGAGGATGAGCATGGTGCCGAATCAGCAGCAGTCTCTTTAGGGCAGGTCGCCGATCCTCATCCCGATCCGGCTCAGAAGCTTGCCCTTGAGGAGCAGGAACGAATGATTCAGCAATCATTGCTCGAGCTGCCCGACAATCAGCGAGAAGTATTGGTCTTGCATGACATCGAGGGCTTCTCCTATCAGGAAATAGCGGACATTGTCGGAACAAGCATCGGCACGGTTCGTTCGCGCCTCCATTACGGGCGGGTGAAGCTGCGAGAACTCCTCAGTTCTTATTTGGCAGGCAACGAAATTCCAACGGCTTCAAGGTGAAGGTTATGTCCAACACAACATCGGATTGCGAAAAATTTGTACTGCTGCTTGATGCATATCGCGACGGAGAGCTCGATGGCGATGAGAAGCAGAACGTGGCGACACATGTAGAGCAATGTGGAGCATGCCAGGATCGACTTGCGGAGATCGATTTCGTGGCCAATTCACTGCGAAATCTGCCGAGAGTGGCACCGCGGCGTGATTTCGCTGAAGGCATAGAGAAGCTCGTGGCGCCTCAGAAGAGCTCTCCCAAAGTGGTGCCTCTGAGAAAGCCGACCGTAATTTGGACTTCTCTTGCTGCTGCCGCAGCAGCGATCGCTCTTGTTGTAGTGGCAGGACGCAGCCTGGTGGCGCCTCCTGCTGCTGTTGTTTCCGTAAAACCAAATGAGGCTCCTGGTATTAAGTCTGATGGCAGGCAAGAAAGCCCCCAAGTGGGCGAGCGATTGACTGTTGTTGCTGAAAAGTCAGCGGCAAACAAGAGGGGGCCTGTGGACGCAGCTCCTCAAAAATCAGTGCCCAAAGGCACGAAGCAAAAGGCTGACAGAGCACCTGAGTCCGTCGTTGCGCAAAATCCGGCTCGCCAGACTCGCACTGATGAGCAAGGCATGCCGAAAACGGTTGCTGGACAAAATCCGGCAGTGGCGCAGACAGGTGGCAACAACATGGGACCCGGGTCTGCAGAAGGAGTGGCAGTGTACGTCTTTGAAGGGCGACCGGTTTCAGAAGAATTAGGAATCACAACAGATGAGGATGGTCTTTATGCGCTCAAATTGTAGTCTCATCATTTCCCGGCTACGAGGCCTGACGCGGGCGCGAGCTCAATGGCTGCTGGCCATGACGGCAATGTCCGCCAGCCTCTGCGGCGCCGCTTTTGGTTATCCTCAGCAACCAAACGAAAGTCGCGTGCCGGCGCGCTCCTCGAGCGCCTCCCCGGGGGCGCAGCCGACGCTTTATTTTGTCGCCCAGGCGCCGCAAGATGATAGCGGCAGCGGCGAGGCCGTGCCGCCCGCCCGCCCTCGCAAACTCAGGCCACAGCCGGCAATGCAAGAGTTGCCGCCACCTCAAGACGGATCCGGCGACGAGATGATGATGAGGCGTGCTCGCTTGCGGAAATTTATGGAAAGGCGAGCAGGCATTGATGGTATGCCCCAGGCGGGACAGGGGTTTCCCGATCCAATGTTGCACGGCAAAGGCAATCGAATGATGCCTGAAGGCGGCGGAATGAGAAGAGGCTTCTTCCCGGGTGGGCAGCCGGGGATGCAGGGACCAATGGGAGGTCGCTTTGGCGGTGCCATGATGCGCCGGCAGGGCGCCTTTGGTGGCGGATTCGGTGGCAGGGCGCCGTTGGACTTTTCACGTCTCAATCTAACTGAGGAGCAAAAAACAAAAATCAAAGCTCTGCGTGAGAAAAATGCTGACAAAGCGAAGGAACTCAGGCAGAGTATGATGACAAGGCGCCAGGAGATGCAGCAGATGATGTTCGATCCGGAAGCATCTGATGCAGCAATTCGTGCCAAGTTCAACGAATTGAGAAGGATGCAGGAGCAGGCGGAGGAAATTAAGATCAATGACTTCTTAGCCATTCGTTCGCTGCTCACGCCAGAACAAAAGAAACGGCTTCCCGAAGTGCGACCCGCTGCGGGAGGAGGCAATATAGGTATGAGAGCTCAGAATGCTCCGCCTGGAGGGCCAGGCTTTGATGGCCCGCCGCCATTCGCTCGTCCCGGTGAAGGACGACCGCCTGCAGCTCCGCACAATGAAACGGCAGGTGTGCCTCCAGCAGACCCGGCTGAATAAGCTTGCTTACTTTTTCTTCTTATTCTTGACCGAAGCCCAATCCAGGAAGAATTCAGCTTCGCCTTCCGGATCGACTTGGGTAGGTACGGCTTCTTTTTCCTTCATCGCTTCCACATGCTTTTCCGTCTTCTCAAAAGCCGATTCCTTGGCCTGCTCCTTTGGTTTTTCTTTCGGCGTGTCCAGTCGCTTCGCCTGCGTCGAGAGTTTGAAACCGGGAGTAGGCGGCGGATATTGAGGTGGCGGCATGTACATGCCGAAGCTTGGCACCATTGGCGGTGGCGGAGGCACGAGACCGTTGCGTTTGGGTTTGGAGCTTTGCGGCGGGGGCGGCGGAGGAGCCATGAACATAGGCACGGGCATGCCGACAGCAGGGATTTTTGCCAGCGCTTCTTGGGGCTCGACCGGCTGTGGTTTGCTTTCTGCTTGCGGCTTGCTGTCCGCCTTTGGTTTGCTCTCCTGCCTGGGCTTAGCCTTGGCCGTCTTTTCAGTTGTCCTGGCAGGCTCAGATTTAGGCTTTGCTGGCTTTGCTGCCGGCTTCTCGGCAGGCTTGGCCGTTTGTGGCTTGATGCCGGCTGCAGCGCTTACCTGTTTCATGATCTCCTGCAGTTTCGCCGGCGACGGCACTTTGGCAAGAGCCGTTACAGGCGGCTTGACCTGCGCTGTTTTCCCCTCATCCTTCGGCTTCTTGCCTTTGCCAATCATCCAGAATGGTGCCGCCGTCTCCTTCTTTGCTGGAGGCGGTATTTGTGCCTGGACCGGCGCGGAAGCTTGTGCCTCCGGTTTCGCTTCCGCCTTGGGCTCCGCCTTGGGCTCCGCATTTGGTTCTGCTTTTGGCGGCATGTTGACGGCCAGTTTTGTTTCAGGCGTTCGCACAGGAGCTATGCGGTTGTCCTGCCCCCTCATCATCATGCTCAATGTGTATGACTCCTGGGTGGCCAGCGCCGGCAGCCCTTTCTCCTGCAGCCAGAGCACCAACGCCCGCCGCGCCGGTATGGAATTTCTATGCTTGTCGAGATAAGTTCTGATATGGGTGAGCGCCTCGTCGTGCTTGGAACGTATTCTCAGGAGCTCAGCAAGCTTAATGCGGGACATTTCAGAATTGGGATTGCGTTTGATGGCTTCCTGCAAGCAAGACTCCGCTGTCTTTTCTTTGCCTGCATCGAAAGCCAACGTCCCCATCTCGAAGTAGAGGTCTGCGACAAATGTGGAATCGCTGCCAAACTCGTGAATCGAGCGGTCGATGGCTTTCTGGTACATGCTCAGCGCCTGCTCGGTCTGTCCTTCTATGTAGCACTGGAAAGCCAAATTCCTGAGGGAATAAGGATCATTTCCCGAGAGGTCTGCACGAGCAAGAGCCGGCGCAACGGACAGGGCAAAAGACAGGGCAAAAGTGAGGACAAAAGTGACGGCAAAAGTCAGGCCAAAAGACCGGACCAGCGCTCCGATAGCGGTATCACGCCGTCTTTTGGACGAAAGAAGACAAATCGATAATTCCATTGTCTCCATTCTAAGCCTCTTCAGGAATTTGTCACGCGGAAAGTTTGGGCCGCTTTCAAACTGTGACTGGCATGTAAAATTGACTGTCCCTTCCAGGACGGGCCCTTTGAAAGTGCGCGAAAGATTCTCCAATTGCCCTCTCAAGGCACTTCTCCATTGTAAGACTAAATAGTGTTAATGAACCAGGGAAAAGCCTAGTTTTATACCATTACGACCAGATCGTAAGTAAAAGGCGGATTTGTTTTCCTGCTAAAATTCAAACTCCGTGAGGGCTGGCACTTAATAGCCCTGGGATTTGATTGATGTTCCTTGCTCTGAGCTCTCCAGAGCACCAAGGAGGACTATGCGAAGGTCACGACAACGACCACGAGGAAATCGGGAATCACAGCAGGCTTCGTCGGGATTTGTAACTCAGCAATCGCCCACAGCGAAGCTTTTTCTTAAGCACGGCATCGACATAAACACCAATCTTGGCGAAGGATTCGGGCACTACAGAATTGAGGGCGAGTCAGATGTGCTGCCCTACGTAACTTCAGCAAACATCGCCTGCGGAGCCCACGCCGGAGATCCCGTATTGATGGAGGCCGCCCTTGAAGAAGTCCGCTATTACGGGCTTTCATTGGGCGCTCACATCGGCTACCCCGACCTGGCTGGTTTTGGACGGCGGGAAATTCATTTGTCTACTACCGAATTGAGAGCTTCGGTTCTCTATCAGCTCGGCGCTCTCGCCGGGCTCGCCCGCACATTCGGTTTTGAGCTTACTCAAGTGCGACCCCACGGATTCCTTTATCGCCAGATTTCGCACGACGTAAGAATTGCTACCGTTGTGGCAAAAGCGATTGCTGAGTTTGACCGCTGGCTCGTGCTTATCGGACCAGCCGGTGGCAATTTGCTGGCTGCCGGCGAGCGGGCCGGCATCAGAGTGGCTGGCGAAGCCTGGATCGACCGGGCATACGACGGCAACGGCAATCTCGTTCCGCACAGCCACAGCCGCGCGATCATGAAGTCATACAACGAAATCATCTCGCAGGCCCGTTCTCTAATCGAAACGTCGGAAGTGCCGACTGTGGATGGCTCACGCGTGAAGATGGACTTTCAAACCATTCACTTGCACGCTGGTTTGCCCCACGCCAGACAAATCGCCGAAGAAATCCGTTCAATGATTCCAAGCGCTTGCTCGCTGACGTCCGAACCGTTCACGATTGATGAAGATCGGGACGCGGTTCTTGCCTATACGGTCTGACGAGCGACCTGTTACGGCCTCTGAAAAAACTGAACCGATATCGGTTCAGTTTTTATGACGTGGGGAGAAGGGCCTGGTTTTGCCTGGCTGACTGGCCTCAGGTGAATGTAAAAACTGGAGCCACGCCCGCAGCAACCATGAAGGGCTACGGCAAACGTTGGGCTGGCGGAACAATCTCGTCGTACCAGCTGCCGTAATATTCCGGATAATCTTCACCCGTAGTCGAAGTGATTGTTTTCTCCAGAGCTTTGCGTATGGCTTTGCGTCCGCCTCTTTTGTACCGGCGCAGCCACTCCAGCTCTTTATTGTCCACCTTCACTCCGGCTTTCAATAGTTCGCGCACAATGTGGATTTCATGAACGATAGCCTCAGTCTCCTCATCCAGGCAACGATCGACGAATTCTTGCCTTCCCGTGATGCCTGGCACCGGGTCAATCGTAGGTTTGACAATGGCATGCACGAACTCATGCGCAATGCTTATGAGCTTGTAATTCCTCGGGCACCAGCGGCCTATGTAAATAGTCCGTTTCTTGCGGTCGTAATATGCCCGGCATGGTCCGTCGACGAGCCTGATTTTTACCCCTTCTTTGCGAATTCGTTCGATGTCCTCAACCAGTGTCGGACACTTGAGAGCGGCTTCTACGAGCCGTTTTCCGAATTGTCGTCTGAGGTTTCTCATTGACGAGCCTTGTGACATTAAGGTAATGATCTCCGTATTGCTAAGTTACATTAATTCTATAACAAACTATTGTCAATGGATACCGGCGAAAACGCCCGCAGGATTTGATGTTTGACGCCTAGTCAGGATATTGACAAGATTAACCAGTGAATAAAATTTTTCTAATCGATTTTTCTGGGCTCTTTTTGCTCTGCTCGGGAAATCTTTGTAGGTCATTGGTGCATGCCATTGCGCTCTTTATCGGCTGCCTGCCTCCGCTACAGGGCTTATCTGTCCTTGTTTTGTATGAATGCCGGTCCGACGCCCGTGTTTAACACTTCAGTCCTAAGAAAAACCCTTATATGGACAGTACGTTATGTTCTAGGGAAAATGGGAGTAAGGCGTCCACGATACTGCTTGCGTCTAATTTCAAATCAGGCATTCGAATAAACCCGTGAGTGCTCCACATGAGGAAAAGCTTCTCTCGCCAGGGGATGTCCCTGCTGACGCCTGGCAGCTTCTGCACAAATTGGGTGCCTTAGTCTGCCGTGTGGAGTCGGTAGACGGTGAGGGCGACCCAATGTTGCAGGCCGCTGTCGATGCTCTGGGCACTTCTTTGGGGTTGGATCGATGCCTGGTGTTGCTTTGGGGCAGTGAGTATAACTTTCTTGAAGTAACAGCTGAATTCATATGCGGAGCGGCTAAATCGCTAGGTTTTCAAAAATATCAGCTGGGCAAGAGGTCCGAGTTCTATCAACTGTTGTCCGAGGGCAAGCCTCTGCCGCTTAAGGACCTGAGACTTGCTGATTCCACTGGCGGTGCCCTCGAATTGGAGCGATTCCTCGCGGATAGCGAAAGCCGCTCCGTGGTCGCTTTTCCACTCCTGAGCAACAGCGGTCCCATTGGCTTTCTGTCTATGCACTACGTCGATGAGCGCAAAGTATTTTCAGAAGGCCTTCTGGAACTGGGCGAGATGCTCTCCCAGGAGCTTTCGATCGGACTGGAGTTGAGACGCAACCTCAAAGAGCAATCGACCGAGGGAAGATTTTTCCGATTTGTAGACATTCCGGTGATCATTTTTGACAAGCAAAACACGTGCGTCGTCAACGCGAACTCTTCCGCCAAACAGCTGTTTGCCAACGATCTGCGCGATATTACCGGAATAGCGCTGGCGGAACTCTTGCCGAACGGGCAGTCCTCAATCGAGGCGGCCATACGCCAGGCTGAAAGCGGTTCGGCTGCCGTAGTGCCTGGTCTTTTGGTAAATACAGCCGGTAAAGCACCGCAGTCGATGGACATTGTCATCGCCAGGCTCCTTGAAGACAGCGGAAACCAAATGGCTGTCTTCATGCATCTTTCTTCTTCCGACAGGATGCCCGCGCTTGCTGAAGCAGTGGCGGGCGAAATCGTCGGATCGCATTCCGGAGACATGGTGGCCTCCTTGTCCCGACAACTGGCCTGGGAACGTTGGACAAGACAAATCATTTGCCGCATACACAGCAGCCTCGATCGCGACAGTTTGCTGCAATCGGTGGCGGACAGTCTCGGGCATGCACTCGGACTTTCCCGTTGCATGATTGTTCGCACCGACGGCCTGGTGGCGCCTATGGTGACGCACGAATACGCCGAACCGGACATATCGCCATTAGGTTTAGGCAGAACAGGACAATTTCCGGCGCGCATCGTCAATCATTTCAAAGCCAGAGCGAGAGCAATTCAAGATGTTTCCGACGAAAAGGGCGCCAACCCTCTGTCCGAAGAGGAAATTGAGTGGCTTACCGAAAATGGCTTTTGCAGCCTCATCGGCGGACCGATTGCTTATCGTGGCACCTCTTATGGTGTCATAATCGGTGTTGCTTCCGGGCGCCCCAGGCAATGGTTGACGCAAGAGATTGATATGCTGGAGATTGCTTGCGCTGAGACGGCCGTGGCCCTCACGCACAGCCAGGCTTTCTTGCAAGTGAAGGATCAGCTCTTCAATATGAATCTGCTGGGCAACCTTACTCAGCAGCTGACTAACACGCTCGAACTGGCGACGAAATCGAGTCGCGTGGAGGAGAGAGAAGAACGAATTCGCAGCGAGACCGGCTCGCCGCCTCTTTCGTTGAGAGAGCTCGAGGTACTGAAACTGATAGCCTCCGGTCTGGCTAATCGGGAAATTGCTCAGAGACTGTATTTGACGGAATCCACCGTGGAGCTGCACGCCTCCCGCATTCGCAAAAAACTCAAATTGAAGAGCCGGACGGCTCTTGTTAAGTACGCCTGCGACAACAATCTTGTCTAGAGCGAACTTCTCGATTACAGGCGGCCGCGAATTTTTATGTCCAGATAGCTGTCGACGAGGCGATCTGAAAGCTCTTGCGGAGGGCAGTCAAGCACCAGGCATCCACGCCGCTGCAAAACGGAAAGCGCAAGTTCGCGCTGCACCAGCAGGTCCGTTGCCACCGCGCGCTGATAAATCTCGTCTGTACTCACACTGCGATCGTTTGGTCCTTTGAGCACGCCTTTCTGAGACATGCTTATGATTTGCCGGTCTTTCAGGGTGACGCAAAATGGCAGATGCCTGCCGCTTAGACTGGCCAACCCAGCTAAAAGAGCGTGTGAGCCCACAGCGTCGGTAAGATCTGTAAGCACCACAATCAAGCTGCGCCCTTTCTGTTGGGAAGCAAAATACGAGAGCACGCCCACATAGTCCGGTTCGACCATGCGCGGCTCAATATCGAAGAGCCCCTCGAGAATCTTCTTCATGTATACCTTGCCGCGGCGGGGAGGCAAATACGTAAGCGGCCGATCGGCGAAAACGCCGACACCCACTTGATCGTTGTGGCTCAATCCAGTCAATGCCAGGCATAAGGCACTATTGAGCGCATGATCGAAGCGCGTCAATCCTTCAAGATCGGAGACCATCATGCGCCCGGCATCGATGAGAATCAGCAAGCGCTGCTCCTGCTCGGCCTCATAGGTTCTCACTACCGGGCGCTCGCGCCTCGCTGTAGCTTTCCAGTCAATGGCCTTGCTGTCATCGCCGACGGTGTACTCGCGCAGGCTGGCAAAATCCGTGCCTTGACCTCGTTTTCTCTGGTGCAATTCGCCAAGCTCGGAAGATTGGCTGAGCCTGATCGACAAATCATAAAGAGCTCGCAAATCGCTGTAGACCTTGACCTGCCTTGAAGCTTTTACTTCTGCCTGGCGCCAGAACAACCCCAGCATGCTTCTGTAGCGAATGTGAATGTCGCCGAATTGATAAAGGCCGCGCTTCCTCGGGGTGAGTTCGTATTTGATCAAGGAATGGCCTTTCGCCGGCAGCTCGAATTCGAATTCCTCAACGTCGCTGGTGATCGTTTCCGGATGATTGTCCCTGACGCGGACAAAAAGCGGATTGGGGGCCTGGCTGAAAATGTCGATCGTGACCGGATTCGCCCGGCCTATTGAGAGCCGGTCGGATGTGTCTCGCCGTGCTGTCAGAAGCCACGGTCTTGGCGTGATTTGATAATCGACGACAAGGACGACCAGGATAAGGGCATCGCAGATGATACCAAGCGCTCTGGCGGCGGGCAGGAAATAGCTGGCTGCGAAAATGAGAGCTATCAGCACCATGAAAGCATAGAGCGATCGGCTGGCAATAATCTTCACGTCCCAAGCTCCACCTTGTGCTTAGCGCGGCACGGGAATTTGCCTCAGGAGATTGCTTATCACCTGCTCGACGGTCACACCATCTAATTCAGCTTCTGCCGTCAATATCAAGCGATGACGCAAAACAGGCTCAGCAACGAATTTGATGTTGTCCGGCGTGACGAAATCCTTGCCGTCAATCGCTGCGTGTGCCTTGGCTGCCGCCAACCAGTTGAGCGCGGCCCGAGGGCTCGCTCCTAATTGCAGGTCGGACAGCTGACGCGATTTCTGTACGATGTCCATCAAGTAAGTCATGATCGATTCTTCCACCCGTATGGCATCGAGCTTCTCGCGCGCGCCCAGTATTTCTTCAGGTGTGGTCACGGCTTCGATTTGCGGAGACTTCTTGCGGTAAAGCCCGCCCTGCCAGTTGTTCAGCATTTGCCTTTCTGCATCCGGATGAGGATAGCCGATCAGCACTTTGACCATGAACCGATCTAATTGCGCTTCAGGCAAAGGATATGTGCCCTCAAATTCAATCGGGTTTTGCGTCGCCACTACCATAAACAACTGAGGCAACTTTTGCGTATTGCCATCCAGCGTGACCTGCCGCTCCTCCATGGCTTCAAGAAGAGCGGATTGAGTCTTCGGCGGCGTGCGGTTGATTTCATCAGCCAACAAAAGGCTGGTGAATATCGGGCCCTTTTTCAGGGAGAACGTTTTCGTATTGAGGTCATATATGCTCGTGCCGAGAATGTCCGAGGGCAGCATGTCCGGCGTCAATTGAATGCGGCCGAACTCAGTGCCAATCAAACTGGCCATCGTTTTCACCAGCATCGTCTTCGCCGTGCCCGGCACGCCCTCGAGAAGAACGTGCCCTTCGGCCAGCAGCGCCACAAGCAGCTGGTCGATGACCATCTCCTGTCCGACGATGATTTTGTTGAGACTGTCTCTCAACCGATTGAAGATGCTGACGATTTCGCTCATGAATTGACGCCTGTTTTCTGCACGGTAGCTAAGGGCTCGGAGTCCCGCAAATTTGAAGCTATCTTATCGCACGTGCCCACTAACATTTTCAAATCATGATCGGACAGATGCTTGCTGCTTAACGCGGATTCATATTCGCCAAAAAATGCTTCCAGCGTGTTGTCTAAGCCATAGGGAGAGCTTTTCCAGGCCTCGACCAGGGCATTGTCGGGCTCATGGGGCGAAATGCCAAGCGTCTTGGCCAGCTTGTTTTTGAACGACTGCCCGATGATTTCAAGTACGGCAGTGTTGGCACGTGCTCTTCGGTATGCGTTGGAAAGACCGAAGATGAATTCGAGATTGGAAATTTTGCGTTTTACCTCCACTCGTTTCGCTTTGCCGAAACGATGCGCGGAGCTGAATACGCCAAGGGCAAGCATTGCCACAAGCTGCATGAAGACGAGCCCGCTCGGGCCTCGCAAGAGGAAGTGATAGACATTTGTGGCCGACGAGAATCCGTGGCAGCGCTCATCGAAGAGAATGTCACCATGTGCGGTCGCGAAACAATTGATGAAAAATTGGAAGTTCGGCCAATTCTTTTGTTGCGCCAGCCTGCGGTTGGAGCAAATGGTGGGAATGCTGCCAAGAAAAATTCGCCCTTTGCCGTGCTTGACGAATACAATCAAGGACCCGCTTTTGTCTTTGAGAAGTGCCGTGCCTCCCGATAGCCTTCGATCCGAGCTCACCGATATCGTCTTCACGTGGGCGAACTCGCGAATGCCTACTTCTACACGAACAGGCTCGTCTACGACGGGCTCTCCGTCTTTCGCTTCGATGCCCAGCTTTTCGATCAGCTTGCGCGTGAGCTTGAATGCAAAGTCGTCGAAATAAATCAGATCGTTGCCTTTGAACACCCATTTCAAAATCTGCTCGGCATCGACATCCGATAATGACTCAGAAGGGCGAATGATTACCAGCATTCCGTAGTTGCCCGGAAGCTGGCGATACGGAAGCTGCCAGGTGTTGACTTTGAAACCTGCCTTCTGAGCAATCTCTTTGAGGGCGCTCAATCCGGATGGTTTGCGATTGAAGGTCGAAACCATTATCTCCGCTTCGGGCCAAAATTTGTCCTTTTGCTCGTCGAAAGCAATGCCGGCATAAACACATAAGGCGCTGACGACCAGCAGGGTGGCGAGCTGCCACCATATGCGGTGTGTAGTCTCCTGGCGCGCGGTGTCTTTCATGGCGCCGCGCTTCCAGATGCGGCCATTGCTTGCGCAGCCGCCTCTGTCTCTCTCGTGGCCTTTTTCAGCAGCTCCAGGCAATAGTCGTAATCTGCTGCATCGGCATTCTTGTTGCCAAACCAGACGAGCTCTACCCTGTCGGCAAGCTCCCGAAAGTAACGTTGAATCTCTTTGTGCCGCACAAGCGCATACCAGTATTCGTAATTGGTGCGCGTGGGCGCAAAGGCAAAGATGCCCTTTTCATCAAGCAGTCTCAGCAAAGAGAAGTAGAGGGCCCGGCATGATTCCTTATACTTGCCTTGAGTCTTCAGTTTGCCGGCTTCCTGCAGCCAGCCCGCCGAATCAAGCATGCCTTCGGAGGTAAGGGCTCCGCCCTTTGCCAGTTGACTCTGCGCAGTCAGGCGATGCAAGCGAGACCATACCGCGAATATGAGGAGAACGGCACAAACAATGCCTACCATGTAGAGGAGAATTTGCATGACGTTGCCGACCATGCGCGTATCGGAAAATCCCGGAGTGAAAATATGCAATGACTCCAGAAAGTCCTTCAGCCAGCGAATCGCTCTTGTTATGAGCTCCTGCAGACTGACGAGGAATGAAGGCGGATCGTGATAATGATAGCGTTCGGCTACCTCGGCAATTTGCTGGCTGACGTCTTTAAGCTCCTGAGGCATAGGTGGCGCTTCCTAATTGCTCCCTTCGGCAAGCGGGCTTGCTTCAGCTGCCATCAACTTCAATCTCTGGACGAGGTCTACGGCTTCCTGGCGCATTCTCAAGTCATAGTAATAAAGCCCGAATGCCACAACGGCAATGGGCCAGAGAATGACGATGTTCACAAGCGACTCCCAAATCTGATTCAACACCATCCAATAAAATGGCATTTTGCTTGGATCGGTCAGGTAATCGGCCGACATTCCCTGGCGAAAGAACTCGAACAAAGTGAGCAGCACCATGGGCAGTGCCAGAGGATAGCTGATGAGAGTGACTGCGCAAATGAGGAGAAGTCCGAAATACAGGCTTCTCCAAAAGTCCTGGAACAGTAATTTGAAAGAGCGGGAAATCATCCCGCCAATGGAGTAATCTTCACAGGCAACAATTGAATAAGCGAGATAGTACACAAGAACGCCGATAACGATACAAGCGAGAAAACCTAAGCAGCCGACAATCAAACCGACGACGGCGAAGGCCATGAAGATCGGACCCAGCTTCAGGAAAGCGCTGGCGATGGCCATTTCGATAATCCAGAAAATCATGGCCGCAATGTAAAGAACACTGGTGACGATAAGAAGGCCAAGTATCTTCCACTTTCTGGCGCTTATATAAGCGTACGCATCGGCAAATCCTTTGGCAAAACCATTGGCCATCCGCACAAAAGCCAGTTGCCTCAACTGGATGAAGAAACTGGCAACGATCATGCCGACAAGCCCGACAGCTACCAGCCCGACCGCTACCGCAACGCCCGCCCAGTCTTTTAAGTCGGCTCTTGTCGAACCGTGTGTTACTCCCCACTGAAAGAAGATTTTGAAAACGGTCAACAACACCGTCGGCCAGAGCAAGGCTTGAAAGAAGGTGGAGATATTCTGGCGATAGAGCCGTACGGCGCGACCGATCAGGTCACCCACGGATTGAAGCTGTTGTGGCGGTGATTCAATCAACCTAATTCTCCAAGCACAATTTTAGCGAATATGCCTTCTCGAAAAACTGATCATATTCAGCTTCGCCAATTTTTTGCTGATAAACTCTGAGTCGCCACAGCTCAAAAAACTGAACCGATATCGGTTCGGTTTTTGCAATGGTCTTCATTGTCCTTTTAAGCGCTGGCGGCCTTTTTTCTGACAGATGTCATCATGGATATGAGCACTTTGAAAGCACGGAGCCCAAATTCTCTCGTCGACCTCGTCCACCACGAGCTGCCCAGTCGGCACAAGCTTCCTCAACACTTCACGGCCTCGGCTGTTGTTCTTTGTCGCAATCACATTCTTATGGTGCACCACAAACGCATCGCTGCCTGGCTTCCGCCCGGAGGGCATATCGACGCTGGTGAGATGCCGCATGAGGCGGCGGTGCGAGAAGTCCGGGAGGAGACGGGCGTTGAGGTAAATGTTTTGTCGGAGCCCATGCCCGTTTCCGATGATCCCGATGCCTTTTTTCTCCATAGCCCGCTTTGCATGCACGGCGTGAGGGCGGTTGAAAAGGGAACGGAGGTCTATCATGTCGACATCGCCTTCCTGTGTCGAGTCCTGGATGACAGCGACGGATTGCCTGCCGTTCGGCACGCTGAAGAGGTGAATGAAGCCCGCTGGCTTGCTCTTGATGATCTGGATTCCTTTGTTCTGGCGAAGAATGTCAGACAGGTAGTGGACAAGGCGTTGGCAAAAATGGCTCGGTCTTCCCCACAAATATAGTTAAATAAGAGATACTTACTTTTGGAGGCGGGCCCATTGGCTCTTGAAAGGGCGATGGGGTATAGAAGAAGTAGGCGCGCGGGACGCCTCACGGAATCGAGCTAGATGACCACTGCTCTTGTACAAAAGCTGACTGGCGTTCGGGATCTCAAGAAAATCCTGGAGACGACCGTAAAAGAAATCGGCGAGACTTTCAGTGCCGATTCGTGCCAGATCATGCTCAGTAATCCGCTTGATCCAAACGTGACGTCGATTTGCGAGTTCCGCGCCTATAAAGGACCTTTGCCCGATAATCTGCCCAGCGTGACGATGCCGCTGGTTATCCACGGCCGGACGTTCGGCGCCCTGAGCATGAGCCGGCAGTCGGAAGTCAATAAGGATGAAGTAAACACAATGCGCGTCATTCTCGGCGAGCTCGGCGACATTATCCGCCACGCGCAGATTAACGACATCATCCAGCGAGATACCTTTCGCGACACCTTTTTAATTGAGATCGGCAATGTCATGGCTTATTCGCTGGGCATTGGCGACGCGCTATTCATGGTCGTCAACATCCTCGGCAAGGTTTTGCAAGCGAGCCGTTGCCTTTTCATCTGTACCGACGACACCCAGGCCGGCTGGAAGTGCTACGAGTTCTGGCAGCAGGACAAAGTTCAGAGCTGCCAGGATTTTTACTGGCCGACAACGCACTCTCCGCTCGTCGCGCAGGTCTTGCTCAGTAAAGCGCCGCTCAAGGTTTTTGAGGGCCAGCTCAATTCGTATGTTTCACCGGTGCAGGACGAGCTGCAGCTCATCGGTGTGAAGTCTTTGCTCGGCGTGCCCTTGCGCTCGGCTGAAGGAACGCACGGTTGTGTCATCTTGCAGCAGTGTGATTACAGGCGAGCCTGGACGCGCGGCGAGATTGACATGGTGCAAAACGTCGCCGACAAGGTGGCCGAAGCCCTGGTAAAGCTGCCCGCCGAAAAGAGAGCTCGCGAGCCGATCATGCAGTTGCACCAGAGAATCGTTCAGCCTGCCGACGGCGCTCAAGGCAAGGCCACTATGCAGTCGGTTCGCAATGCGCTCAAGGGCGCGCTCGGGCATCAGGCGATACAGTCTGCTCGCAAAACATCACAGCCCGACAAACCACCAGCGCCTGCCGCACCAGCCGCTCCCCCGCCTGCCGCCGCGCCAGCCGCTTCCCAGTCCGCACCAGCCGCTTCCCAGGCCGCTCCTGCCACGGCACCAGCCGCTCCTCCCCCGGCTCCGGTTGCCCAGATTGCGCCTTCTCAGGTTGCGCAGGAGCAAGCGGCAGCAGTTCAGAGTTTCGCGCCCGCTACGCAGGCTGCTGAAACTCCCTCTCCAACCATAACTCCAGTCAGTCGCGCCGCGCGGCCAACCGGTGATGCAGCTGCCGTTGCACCAGGACAAACGACTGGCGGCAATGCTTTTGCCAGCCTCGTGGCACCAGGGGCGGTGGCACCGTCGAGGCCGACCGAAGAACTTCCTCTCCCGGTCGAGGAGGAAGATGATCAGGCCGAAACCTCGGCCACGCTGCCTGTAATTGCCCATGATGTTCTGGTGCAGTCACGCGAAGCCGCCGCGCCGGCAGCAGATCCATACGCTAATTTGGATTTTGGCGAATACACGGATTTTACTGATTTCACTCCTCCGGCAGGCGCAACGGCGGCCCCCGCGCCACCCGCTCCGCCGCCCGCCCCGCCACAAGAGGCTGCTCCCGCTCCGGCACAAGAGGCCGCTCCCGCCCCGGCTCCTCAAGCTGAAACATCAAAATGGGGAGATCTCGATGCCATTCCCACGCCCAAGGGCGCTCCGCCTCAAGCACCCAGCCAGTGGGGAGATCTGGACGCCATTCCCACGCCGCAAGGCGCTGCTGCACCCACTGCGGCTGGATTGCGCGGCAAGATTCTAGGCAAGTCGAAGGGACGCAGCGATGCGGCCGCCGCCAGCCCCTTGATGGCATCCTTTCACAAGGACAAATCACAATTCCAGAGCGCGCAAACAGCGCAGGCTGCGGCGGAACCGGCAGAAAAAGCGGAGTTCGTGTCCGGTCCGCCGATCGAGATCGATGAGGCGAAAGCGCAGGCCAAGCTGGCTGAGATTCTCTCTTCTGCCAACCCCACAAGCGACTACGTTTTCTCCACGCCCGGACTTGACGCTCGCATGTTAGGTCGCATCGATGGCTGGGTTTCACAGATTGAAGCTAAAGACAAATACGCGCACGGGCACGCCCGCCAGGTAGCGGAGCTTTCAGTTGCCATCGCTGCTGCCGTCGGACTCGAGAAAAAAGACATCGAAATCATCCGTCAGGCTGCCCTTGTCCACGATGTAGGCAAGCTGGGAGCAGCTGCCCAAATCCTTCAAAAGCGGGACGAAGAGCTCTCCGACCCCGAGCTCATTACCGTCATGAGGCATCCGATAGACGGTGCCGAGCTTCTTGAGTCATTCCCTGATCTGGCTCACCTGGCTCCCATCGTAAGAGCGCACCACGAGGAGTACAGCGGCGAAGGCTATCCGCAAGGGCTTAAAGGTGATGAAATCCCCGTGGCTGCACGCATTATCTGTCTCGCCAACGCTTACCATAATATGGTCAGCGAGATGCGGTACGGACCAGGAATCTCCCCTGCTGCTGCTCAGGAAGAGCTGGCCAAGGGCGCCGGCAGGCAGTGGGATCCGACTCTCGTCCAGGCATTTCTGCAGCTTCTAACCGAAGGAAAAGTGGCAGTCAAATAGAGAGGCACATTTGCTTGCTCGTTTCTGCTTCTCAATTCCGGGGCGTTCGCTAGCTGCCGATGAGGTCGCTGACGTCCATGCCGCGCAAGCTCAGACTGATCTTGTGCTCTTTGGGAGAGAACTTCTTGATGATCGCTTTTACTGACTGTCCGACTTGCACTACTTCTTCCGGCTTGATGTTCGGCTGCTCGGACATCTCTACCGTCGGCAGAAGCGCGTCGACGCCAGGATAGATCTGCACGAAGGCGCCGAAGCTCTGAATCTTGCGCACCGTCCCTGACACTACCTGTCCGTCCTGGAATTTGTCTTCGATTTCCTTCCACGGATCGGGTTGCATTTGCTTGAGGCTGAGACTGATGTGCCCTTTGTCTTGATCGACTTTGAGCACCTTGGTGGTGATCACCTGACCGACCTTCAAGACATCTGAAGGATGCGAAACGCGCTCCCATGAGATTTCCGATATGGGAAGCAGTCCATCCAGACCGCCGAGATCGATGAAGGCGCCAAAGTCGGCGATGCGAACCACTTCGCCTGTGACTTCTTGTCCGGCAGCAAGGGTGCTGAGAATCTTTTCTCTTTGCGCTGCTTTCTCTTCCTGAACGGCCAATCTCTGGCTGAGGATCAGCTTGTTGCGCTTGGTGTCCGTTTCCAGAATCTTCATCGGTATTTCCATGCCAATGAGCTCTTCTGGGGTTGTGCCTTTGACGCGCAGTTGGCTGGCGGGAACGAAGCCGCGCAGCCCATAAACATCGACAACCACTCCGCCTTTGACGACGGCAGAAATCTTGGCGCGAATGGTGTCGTCGTTTTTCTTTTGCTGCTCGAGCAGCACCCAACCACGCGCTTGTGCAACTCTCTTCAGAGACAATGTGAGCTGACCATTCTCATTTTCTTCGCGCAGGATATAAAACTCTAGGCGATCACCCACTTTAACGACATCTTCGACGCGGTCGACTGGAACGTTCGAGATTTCTTTGACCGGCACAAATCCTTCCGATTTGCTGCCGACGTCGACGAGAATTCCATCACGCTCGATGCGAACGACATTTCCTGTGACAATGTCGCCCTGCTCGAACTTGAAGTTCATTGTTTCGTCCAGAAGGCGCTCGAACTCGGATCTGCTGTCTTTGTCTTGCTGTAACTGCTTTTCTGTCACTGAGGTGGTAGCTCCTTTGCGCTCTAGAATTTGTTGCATCGATGCGGTCGAAACCTCGCTAAGTGGTATCCGCGAACTCGGCCGTTCTTTTCCCGCGCGAGTGCAGGATTAGAACTGGCTGGTTAACGTTGCCAGACTCTCATATCTTGACAGTTAACCAAAACTTTCGCCACACCGGCGAAACATACAATATAGGCCAACCAGAGATAGGACTTCAAGATAATCTACTAAGGTTTAAATCAACCTTTAGATTCGCTTTATAGTTTGACGGCTCGCCATTATCAGCATTTCACACTGACGATGGCTGACGCCAGTCCGGCAAAAGCTCACCGTCCGGCGTTTTGCGGCTTCGTCTCCTATTCCATATTATTGCTTTCCGGGGCCCCTCCGTTAATCAGCATTTAAGTGCGATTGTTATGCTCCTGTGCCTGTAACAGCTATACAAAACGGTTGCAGGACATGCCGACGGTTGAGGATGCATGTCCGAGATGCCCCCAGGTGTGAATGTTTTCGGCTTTGGGGTGTACCGAAGACGAGACATATAATTGCGGCAGATCTCGGGTAAGAAAGTTTTTTGATGTTGAGGCATGTAAATGAAGCAGTTTTTTCACACTCGCCGTTTGTTTAAGGCACAAGCTCTGGCCGGCATCCTCGTCTTCGGTTCTGGTATCGGTTGTGGTGCTGCTGATTTGCAGAGCCAGTCGGAAGAGGTCACCGCAGCTGCTGAGCGCGTCGATCAGGCACGGACCAGGGTCGAGCAGGCGCGCAAACAAGTGGAGGCTTCGCGGGCTCTTTTGCGAGCTTTTGAGGCGGAATATCGAGCGGCGCTTGCCAACAAGGAGGCCCTCAGCTTGCGGAACCACGCCCGTAAGCTGGCGGATGCATCGGGGCTGCCCAAGGAGATTTCTCCCCCTTCTACCGCACCGGCGATTATGCCTCAGATACCGGCTGTTCGGGCGGGCAAGCTGGACTTCAATCATGATCTCCAACCGGCACCAGCCGGTCAGCTCGTGCCCGCATCGCAGCCCATGAGCGCCCCCACGCCCGGTCAGTAAATCTCCTTTAGGCAAGAAACGGTCAGCTCGGACCCGGATTCTTGTTGACGTTTTTCTTGGTCGCTGCTTGCAGATCGGCAAGCGCAGTTTTTGCCGCCTGCTGCTCGGCTGCTTTCTTTGTCGTGCCTGAGCCTTTGCCGAGGACGCGGCCTTCTACTGCCACGGAGACGAAAAACAAAGGCTCGTGCGGCGGACCCTCAACTTTTGTAACTTGATAGATGGGCACGCCCTGCGCGCGCGCCTGCGTCAATTCTTGCAGTTGGGCTTTGAAGTTGTCTTTGGCCTCATCTCGATCAACAAGCGTTGCTTTGTTGCCGAACAGCCGCAAGACGAGGTTCTGAACCTCAATTAATCCAAGGTCTATATAAATCGCCCCGAACACTGCCTCGAACGCGCGCGCCATTATTGATGGGCGCATCTGTACTTGACGTCCGAGAAGAATGTATTTGCTCAAATTGACGGTCTGGGCAATTTCAGCCAGTGTCTTGTCGGAAACAAGCACGGAGCGTATCGCCGTCAGCTGCCCTTCGTCATAGTCGGGAAATCTCTCAAGGAGATATTCGCTTACCACAAAGCGCAAAACTGCGTCGCCGAAAAATTCAAGACGCTCATTGTCGCCTACGCCTTCATTCTCCGAAGCGTAAGAGCTGTGCGTGAGCGCCTGATTGAGCAGACCCATTCTGCCGAAATGAACGCCAAGGCGCTCGCATAATGCGTCCAGATCTTTCAAGCGTTTTTGACTGAGCGGCTGATGACCAATCATTTTTTGGTGTTGTGTTACAAGTACTGCCAATTATTTGATCTCAAATAGCGTCGATGCCAGTATGCAATATTTTCTTCGTCATTGGATCTCACCTGTAGTGAAGAGCCTGTGAGGAGAAATGTTTGTTAACCATTGTTTCGTCCTTCTGCCATAAATTCACGTTTGATCGCTTTGAAAGAAGGAAATCAAGCATTGAGGAAATTTCAGAACTCAGGCCACACCTGCCTTTTCCGCGACAGTGACAGGATGGTGCGGGATTCGGCTGCGTGAAAGGAGCGGTTCTTACCTGCCTATAATCTGGCAATTGCACTGGCCTTCACCAGTCCTGATATGCTTTACCTGATGATAAATAGACGTGTTTTGCCAGTTTATTTGGGCACGGGTAGTTGAAATGTATCAGCTTCAATTGGCGCAGATATTCCTTTTCGTACTGATGGGTTTTGCCCTTCCGGCACTTGGAATGATCTTTCTCGCCTGGCTTCTGCAAATTATTTTCGGCTATCACAGACCGGGGCATCTCAAGAATCAACCTTATGAGTGCGGCATGAAGCCCCTGCAAGAAGCGCATGTCCAGTTCGACATTCGCTATTACCTTTATGCGCTTCTCTTCATTCTGTTTGATATCGAAATCGTTTTCATCATTCCCTGGGCGCTGGCGACAGACCAACTCGGCGTTGCAATGGGCAACAAGCTGATTGGACCAATTGAAATCTCGATCTTCCTTGGCATCCTTGTCGTTGGGCTTGCTTACGCTTGGAAAAAGGGAGCTCTTGAGTGGGAGTAAGGAATCATGAGTGAAGAGAAAGCAGGCGGAGCAAACGGCTCCATAAACGTGCCTGACGAATTGAAAGATACGGTTACGCTGACCACGGTCGATCGCGCGGTCGAAGCTCTGAGCGAACTGCTCAGCCCGCCTGTGAGTTGGGTAGCCAATCTGGCGCGTTCCAACTCCGTGTGGCCGCTGACGTTCGGAACATCATGCTGCGCCATCGAGATGATGTCCGTCGGCATGTCGAAATTCGATATTTCTCGTTTCGGCTCTGAAGTGTTTCGCGGCACGCCCCGTCAAGCAGATTTGATTATCACCGCCGGCACTATTACGCGAAAAATGGCTCCGGCGCTCATTACGCTTTATGAGCAGTTGCCGGAGCCCAAATACGTGATCGCTATGGGCGCCTGCACCGTAACGGGCGGCATGTTCAACGACTCATATTCCGTCGTCCAGGGGGTGGATCGCATCATTCCGGTGGATGTTTATCTTCCCGGCTGCCCGCCGCGTCCGGAAGGAATTCTCGATGCCCTTCTCAAATTGCAGCAGAAGATTCGCACCGAAAGTTATTCCGAAAGAAGAAAGCGCAAGTACAAGCAAGAAGCTGTTCTTTACGTCGATTACGATACCGGACGCCCGGTAAACGATCTCGTCGAGGAAGCCAAGCTGGAAACCGCTCTCGCTCTCGAGCGCCTGAAGAAGTCGCGCAAGGGCGAGAGTGGAACGTCAGCCGAGAGGTAGACGGCGAATAGGCAACCGTGAAAAGTTTGAAAGGTGAATGACAAATGAGTGAGACTCCCGCGGCAAAGCCTGCTGAAACGCCCCAAGAGCCGGGGCAATTCGGACAGTTTCTCAAGGAGCATGGAATTTCTTCCCAGCGTCTTGCTGACTCCTCTGGTGTGGAAACCATCGAGCTCGAAGCCTCACAACTGGAGGCAGCAGTCAAATTGCTTCGCAGCAGCCCGGAAGTGAAGCTCGATTATCTTGTAAGCGTATGCGGCGTGGACAGCCAGGATACGTTCGACTCTGTTTATCATCTCTGGTCCTATTCGAATGCCAACGAGCTGGTCATAAAAGTGCGGGTCAAGAAGGCTTCGGTTCCTGAGGGGAGCCTGCCTTCCGTGCCTTCGCTGTCGCGCTTCTGGAACGCCGCCAATTGGCATGAGCGCGAGACTTATGACTTTGTCGGCATTCGTTATTACGGTCATCCGTATTTGCGCCGCATTCTCAATCCCTGGGATTGGGAAGGATATCCGTTGCGTCGCGATTACAAACAATTGGTGGATGCGCTCAACGACAAGGCGCCGGGCAGTTTCAGATGAGGACGCAGCGCGTTTTGCAAAGGCATGAATAAGCTGGGGCAATTGAAATGGCAATCGAACTTCCAACAACCGGATTGAAGACTGATGAGATGATCATCAACATGGGCCCGCAGCATCCCGCGACCCATGGAGTGCTGAGGCTCATCCTTACGCTGGATGGCGAGTTCGTGAAGCATACCGAGCCCGTCTGCGGTCACTTGCACAGGGCCCAGGAATGGCAAGGTCAGAATCGGACGCTGTTCCAATACCAGGCCCTCATCGATCGCGTGGATTATCTTTCCGGCATGTTCACGTCCTGGGCGATGGCAAGAGCAGCCGAGCTAATCGATGGCTGCGAGATTAGCGAACGGGCGGAATTTTTGCGCGTCATGGTGGCGGAGATGAACCGCATAAGCTCGCACCTCCTCTGGCTGGGAACATATCTCATCGATCTGGGCGCGATGTTTGGCTTTCCCTTTTATCCTTTCCGCGAGCGCGAAAAGCTGCTCGACCTTTTCGAGGAGATCGCCGGCCAGCGCATGATGTTCAATTACATCCGCATCGGCGGCGTGATGCGCGCGCCGAAAGACGATTGGCTCAAACGGCTCGAGGCCTTCACCGAGGAGTTTCCAAAGCGCGTCGACGAGTACGAAGCGATCGTTACTGAAAATCCTATCTTCCTCAAGCGGACCAAGGGCATAGGCATTCTCAAGAAGGAAGTGGCCATGGATTATGGCGTGACCGGACCCACTATAAGAGCGTCCGGCGTTCCTATCGACTTGAGACGCACCAAGCCGTATTCCGTTTATCCCAAACTGAAGTTCGATGTCGTCGGCATGGATAAAGACGGCGATACCTGGGACCGCTACATCTGCCGAATTAGGGAGATGCGGCAATCGAATGAGATTATCAAGCAGTGCCTGGACATGCTGCCTAAAGAAGGAGAGCTTTTGGCCAAGAAGCAGAACGCCGGCTTGCGCATCAAGGCAGGCGAGGGTTTTGCCGCCGTCGAATCGCCGCGCGGCACGCTCGGCTGCTACATCATCTCCAACGGCTCCGATCGCGCCTATCGTTTCAAATGGCGCAATCCATCTTTTTGCAATCTTTCAGTATTGCCGGAATTGTTGAAGAACCATCCAATAGCTGACGTGATGGCGATCTTCGGCTCAATCGATGTGATCTTGCCTGATGTTGATCGTTAACTGTAGGGGTAGCGGATAAGGAACCATGATACGGAACGGCGCGGAAATTCTAAAAGCGACCATGCTCACGGGAACCTGGTGGGCAATCATTTTCGGTCTCGTTTGGATAGCATGCTGGGTGGTCGGCATAGTGCTGCCGGGCTTGTTGAGCGGGATGGAAGGCGACACTCCCCGCTTCTGGGCTGAGATCTGCCGGGCATTGACACCGATTCTTGCGGTCATGGTATTCATTCCCGTCAACGCCATGTTTATGGTGCTCATTGAACGAAGAGCGCTGGCACTATTTACGGTGCGCAAAGGACCAAACCGCGTGGGACCGGACGGTTACCTGCAAACTTTTGCTGACGCGCTGAAGCTTCTTTTCAAAGAAGACATCACGCCGCGGGGCGCTGACGCGGTAATGTTTACGCTTGCTCCGATCATCTTTTTTGCTCCCTCGATCTTTGGCGCCATGCCGCTTCTGGCTGCGGTGACAAACAACCACGAGTTGTTCCAGGTAATGAACCTGCCTACAGGGATTTTCTTTGTCCTCGCCGCTTCTTCGGTGCCGGTTGTCGGCATCGTGATGGGTGGCTGGGCAAGCAACAACAAATATTCTCTCGTCGGCGGATTGCGCAGCGCAGCTCAGGCGATAAGCTACGAAATTCCGCTTGTCTTGTCCATTGTCACAATCTGTCTTTTGGCAGGAACTCTCGATGTGGTGCAGATTGCCAAACAGCAAGCAGGCGGCATTCTTAATTGGAACCTTTTAGGAGGCGGCGCATTGAGGGGGCTCGATCAGGCCGTTGCCTCGGGGGCGGATGCGCTGAAGACGTTCTACTACGCACCTGCTGCTGCAATCGTCGGCACAGGCTCTGATGTTTTGCCGTGGATTCTCTCCTCGATAGCCACAGTTGCGCTTGTCGTTTGCACGGTAACAGCGTTCTGTCTGTACCTGACCGGCGCTTGCGCTGAAATCAACAGAATACCCTTCGATTTGCCCGAAGCGGAGAGCGAGCTCGTCAGCGGCTATAACACCGAATATAGTGGCATCAAGTTTGCCATATTTTTCCTCGCTGAGTTCACCAACCTCTTCATAGTGGCAAGCATCGCCACCGTGATGTTTCTTGGCGGCGGCGATTGCCCTGTGCCGGCATGGCTCGGTGAGCGAGTCGAGAGCATGCTTGGCATCAAATTTTCCAGCATCGTGAACATGGCCCTGGCACCACTTATCAGCGTGAAGCTGATAGATCCGGCGACTATGTTCGCAGCAGTGTGGGTGATACTTAAGACATACACAATTGTCTTCTTTGCCATTCTTGTGCGTGGCACTCTTCCGCGATTCCGCATCGATCAATTGATGGACTTCGGCTGGAAGAGATTGATACCGCTGTCGCTGATTGTCTTCCTGGTTGTCGTTTTTGCAAGGGAGTTTGTTGTTTGCCATGTTGGGACTTAGTCTGTTAGGAAGAGCTAGAGAAAGTCTGTATCAGGTTTATCGCGGACTGAAGACCGTGGCGATGCATACTTTCCGCGAGCCGACTACGCAAGAGTATCCTGATGTAATGCCCGATACTCACATACGTGGCCGTTTGGCGCTGACCGTGAATCCTGAGACGGGCGAGCACTTGTGCATATCCTGCCGCCAGTGCGAACGGGTCTGTCCTGACAAATGCATCGAGATAACCGCGCACAAGAGTCCGGAAACCAACAAGCTGGAGCTGATTGAGTTTAAGATCGACCACGGCTTGTGCATGTTCTGCGGTTTGTGCACGGAAGTGTGTCCGACCAACTGCATCATCAACACTAATGATTTCGAGATGTCGGATTATACACGCGAAGCGCTTGTTTATGACCTGCGCAAGCTCACGCTGAGCCAGGAAGAGTCCGGCTATTACTTTGCCAAGAAAGAATTGCCCATGCCCAAGCCAAAACCAGCCAAGGCCGCGCCCGCTGCTGCTGCCGGTGCTGCTAAACCCGCCGCGGGTGCAGCGGCTGCCGCAAAGCCGGCTGAAGGGGAGGGCGCCAAACCTAAAGAGGGCGAAGCCGCCAAACCTAAAGAGGGCGAAGCCGCCAAACCTGCTGCCGCTGAAGGTGGAGCTGAGAAGCCTGCTGCCGCCAAACCGGCTGAAGGTGAGAGTGCCAAATCTAAAGAAGGGGAAACCGCAAAACCTGCCGCTGCTGGAGGTGAAGCCGCCAAACCTGAAACCGCGAAGCCGGCTGAAGGAGACGTTCCTAAGTCGGAGCCCGCTTCCTCAGAAGCGAAACCCGAAGCCAAGGAGCCGGAGAAATCCGATAAGGCTGCCGACAAGCCGTCCACTGATGGCGAAAAGAAAGCCGACGGGGAAGGCGGCGCAGCGACTTAATTGTTGACCCGCGTCGCGAGTGCATGAACAAAAAGGGGACAGTAGAGGAAGAGTTATGGAACAGCTAGAGATGCTCAAAACGTTGTCTGAGACCAATCTAGAGAGCTCGCTTTTTTACTTCCTTGCAGCCATGGCCATTCCTCTTGCTTATGGCGTAATTCTCGATCGCGCTGTTATCCGCAGCGGCTTTCTGCTCATTGGTGTGTTCGGCTCCATTTGCGGACTCTTCCTCTTGCTGCAAGCGCAATTCATTGCACTTGCCCAATTGATGATTTACGCCGTCGGCATCACGCTCGTTGTCGTTATCGCTCTCATGTTGACTAATCCCCGGCTGGAGAGGGAGTATCTCAGCGTTCCATCTCCTGCGACCAAATTGGGTTCTTTTGTGGTGGCGGCGATCGTTTTCATGACCATCTATCTGTCCTTGCGCTCTGAGAGCTGGACACAAAGCAGTGAGCCGATGGATCCGAATACTCTTGCCGTCCTGGGACAGGCGCTGACCACGACATATGCTTTGCCGTTTGAATTTGCTTCTGTTCTTCTGCTTGCTGCACTTGTCGGCGCGGTGATGCTTGCCAAAGCAGAGCGCCCACCTGTTCCCGGCGAGGATGAGTACGAATACACAATTGTTGAAGAAACCGGGCCGGCGAGCGGTGCCGGCAGCATTGAATCAACCGCGACGAGGTAACGACGAGGATGACCAGCTCAACCACAACCAAGAGACCGCAAGGTACCGTGCCTTCGGAAAATGTTTCGGGCGGTGAAACAAATATGGCAAGCGCATACGCTATTGCCTATGCGGTGGCGACGGCCTTTGTCGTGGTTGCGTACGCGACGGGCGGGCTTACTCAATTTGTGGATTCGCTCGGCTTCTCCGAGGTACTGAGGGCGCTGCAAATGAGCGACAGAGCGGAGCTTCTGGCTTATCTCCTTATTGTCGTCCTGGGTTCCGTAGTCACCATTCTTGGTGGTGACACTGCCGTCATCATGGCCGTGGGCACCGTGGGCAGTTTCTTCACCCTCACCCTGCAGCAAGATCCTCTTGTCCGTTATCTGACACTGGCGGCGGTGCTGTTCTGCATCGAGCTTTACGGCATGGTCGTGTCACGAAACGCTGTCAGAGTGCTAA
>DATNRC010000647.1:0-7445 GCA_036703705.1 Candidatus Obscuribacterales bacterium | reverse complement strand
CTGTGTCTTCTTGACCTCCAGATGATTGTCGGCGATGGAGGCAATAATCGGTTGGTGCGTAATGCACAGGATCTGGTGAGAGCGGGATAGTTTGGCAAGCTTGTCACGCATAGCCTGAAGAACCTTGCCGCTCATACCCGTATCGATTTCGTCAAAGATGACTGTAGGCACACGATCGGCGCTGGCAAATATGGTCTTTATCGCCAGCATGATGCGGGACAACTCTCCACCGGAGGCTATTTTGGCAAGAGGCATGGGAGGTTGCCCCGGATTAGGAGCGATTAAATACTCAAGCCGATCAACCCCCTGGACGCACGGCTCATCAAGCTTCCTGAAGTTGATCTCAAATTTGCATCGCTCCATGCCAAGCTCAGCAAGTTCTTTTTCCACAGAACGAGCCAATTCAAGCGCCAGTTTCCTTCTCTTCCCGGAAAGCTCTTCTGATATGGACGCAAGCTCCGCGGAAAGAGAATCAGCTTCGGCGTGAAGTCGCGAAACCTTCTGATCAGCGTGCTCAAGCACCTCAATCTCGTGCCTTAGTGCCGTCTTGCGGTCAATCACCTGTTGAAGAGTAGGACCATACTTCTTCTTCAAAATGGTCAAAAGAGCATGCCTGTTCTCCAGAATGCTAAGACTTTCAGGGTCAACGTCCAATTTCTCTGCGTAGCGCCGGAGCTCTGAGACAGCATCTTCCAAACCGATAAGGCTTGTTCTTAGAAGCTCACCTACTTTCGTCAATTCGCTGTCGAATCGTTCCGCCCGCTCGAGATTGGTCAGGGACTTCTGGATGGCATCACGAGCGCTCATGTCCCCATCGCCTCCGCTACCGCCAGCTAATATGGTTCTTGCAAATCGGACTGCTTCCTCCAGCTGGGCAGCGTTTTTTAGTCTCTGCAGCTGTCCTCCCAGTTGTGCATCTTCGTCTGGATGGCAAAGGTCCGCCTCCTCTAATTCGTTAAGCTGAAAACGAGCGAAATCCAGCTTTCTAACTCTTTCCTCATCGGACATTTTGAGATCGTTCAGCTCGGACATCAGCTCTCTGCGCCTGAGATACAAGGCTTTTGTTTTTTCGACCAATTTCTTGTGATTGGTGTTACCCAATCCGTCCAGAAGATCAAGCTGAAGCTGGGGAGACATGAGCGTTCTGGCTTCGTGTTGGGCGTGCACTGTCAACAGCAAAGAACCAAGCTCTTGGGCCATGTTGTGACTAATGAGCGTTCCGTTGACTCTGATTTTCGATCCCTGCCGATTGATCTCCCTTGCTACAGTGAGGACATTGCTTTCCTCATCCATGAGCTCGTTTTGCTTCAGCCAGGCGATTACTTCCGAGGTCGTGACAAAAGTTGCTTCGATGCGCGCGCGTTCGCATCCGTTTCTGATTGAGCCGGCCCCTGCTTTGCCACCAAGTACCGCATTTAGTGCGTCCATCACGATTGACTTGCCGGCTCCTGTTTCGCCGGTAAGGACGTTCAGACCGTCTGTCCAGTTGATTTCAACGTGCTCAATGAGAGCAAAATCTCTAATTTCTAAACTTTGGAGCATGCACCGTATATAGAGTCGATCGCTTCTGGTAATGCGCGCCGTTGTCCCCGCCGGCAATATCATAGCCCAATCGTCAAAACGCGCAAGCCTGATGCTAGGCATGGACGCTTGCCTAATCAGAACGGCATTTTGTTTACTCTTATAGTGTGCTTGCTCTAGCTTACCGGTGTCAGAGCATGAATGCTGACCTGAGCGGCTACTTGCTTGGCTATCTCGAGGAAAGCTTTGGACACGGGGTGTTCCGGTCGAGCAGCTGTAATTGGTTTTCCGCTGTCCCCTCCTTCACGAATGGAGGTATCGAGAGGGACTTCGCCAAGGAAGGGGACGCCAGCTTCTTCGGCCAATTTCCTGCCACCACCATGACCGAATATCTCAAAACGCTCATTGGTGCCAGGGGGCTGGAAGTAGCTCATGTTTTCAACAAATCCGAGCACCGGCACAGACATCTGATTGAACATGGCAAGACCCTTGCGGCCATCGAGCAGAGCCACATCCTGGGGTGTTGTGACAATCACGCCGCCTGAAAGCTGGGTTGCCTGCACCATGGTGAGCTGGGCGTCGCCAGTTCCTGGCGGCATGTCAACAATGAGGTAGTCGAGCTCGCCCCAATCGACGTCGCGCAGAAATTGCCTGATTGCCTTA
The DNA here is from genome assembly GCA_036703705.1 of Candidatus Obscuribacterales bacterium. Classification (GTDB taxonomy): domain Bacteria; phylum Cyanobacteriota; class Vampirovibrionia; order Obscuribacterales; family Obscuribacteraceae; genus DATNRC01. The sequence continues at coordinate 5,261 of DATNRC010000647.1, read as the reverse complement.
TCGAGCATGGGACCACGCCAGATGACGGGTGTTTCGCGAGACACGAAGAAGGCCATCGAAATGACCTTCACTCCATAATTCTCAACGGGAACGATTTTGCTATCTCGCGCCGTCGGTTGGTAGTCGTCGACTCCCATCATAAGAGGAACGTTGGGGCCGGTGATATCCGAGTCGAGAATGCCGACTTTGGCACCCAGCTGTGCCAGGGCGCAAGCGAGATTGACGGCGACCGTCGTTTTGCCCACGCCTCCTTTGCCTGAAGTGACAGCCACTATCTGGCGGATGCCTTCCACTGGTTCTTTTGTTCCTGGCAGCCGGCGCTGACTGGCGACAGCCGCATCACTTTCCATATCGACTTCCGTCACGCCGGGAAGCCTGGCAACGACGTCGCGGGCCTCGGTTTCGAGCTTCTCTTTGACGGGACAGGCGGGTGTAGTGAGAGTCAACTTGAAGTGCACTTTTGAGCCATCAATACGAATATCGGAGATCATGCCCAGGCGCACTATGTCCACGTGCAAATCGGGATCCATCACATTGGAGAGGGCCGCCTTCACATCATCGGCAGTAACTTGATTCTTCTTGACACCAAACATTTGTAGTCCGCCTGTTAGTGGGAGCTCATGCGCACGTATATTTATCTACTCCAGATGATAACCGTCCCACCTTATTATGACCTCAGCCCTAATTAATTCTTCTCATTGGGTCGCACGTCTCATTTTAGAGCTATGGAGCATTCATTTGAGAGCGATGAAACACCTGAGAGTAAGCGCCATGAACTATCCTGAAGCCATAAAACACGTCATTTCACAGCCATGGAGCATGCATCTGAAAGTGAGGAACATCCGAGAGTAAGGGTCATGAACTCTATCTTGAAGCAGTAAAACGTGTCGGAGCCATTAAGCATTCAGCTAAGAGCGCTAAACCATCTGAGAGTAAGAGCCATAAAACATCTCAGAGCCTCGATAGTCTGGCCCGGCAAGCTCTATCGCCAGGCACCAATTCTAAGGGTGCATCAACCACCCGATGGGCGAATCAGGATTTGACGCTCGCACCCTTTGCACCTGCCTTGATCTCATTTACGGCAGCGAGAGCTCTTTTCGTTGTTGGATGCTCTTGCCCCAATGAAGATTTGAATATCCGGACAGATTGATTGAGAAGATTGGAAGCGTGCCTGGTATTGCCCATGGCTAATTCTAGGGAGGCCATATGCATAAGCGTCAGTCCTACATCCGGGTGAGCGGGTCCGAGCAGTTTCTCGCGCATGGTCAGGGCGTGAGATAGGCTCTTCTGGGCTTTTGCGAGTTTGCCCTCTTTGGTAAAGACATCTCCTAAAAGATCGAGAGTCGTCGCCACATCCGGGTGTTCATTTCCTAAAGCCTCCGTTTGCAATTCATAGGCGCGCCCAAGCAGTCTTTCGGCTTCCGGGAATTTACCCTTCTGAACAGCTAGCTCTGCCATTCCGCTTAAGGACTTGGCTAAAAGAGGATGTTTCGGTCCAAGGGTTGCGATGCGAATCTTGAAGGCCCTTTCATACAACGGCTCAGCTTCTTGAGGTCTGTGCATGTCGCGCAAGAGCCCGGCCAGATTGTTCAAATCAGTTGCTGTGTCCGGATGGCTCATTCCCAGCGCTTTCTTGTCGATAGCAAGAGCGCGACGGTAATACTCGAGAGATTCTCGATAGCGCCCGATATCGCGCATCAAACCGCCCAGGTTGTCCAGGACGGCGGCAACTTCCGGGTGGTCCTTGCCCAGTGCCTTTTGTTTTATGGAAAGAGCCTCAAGGTACATTTTCTCAGCCTCCGCATACCGCCCCTCATCGCGGTAGAGCTTGCCCAGCCCGCTGATGATAGAGGCCAGTTTCGGATCTCCTTTCGTCTTGACGCGGTTATGCCACAGGTCCAGGGCCCGTTTGTAGAGTTCCTCAGACTCTTTGTATTTGCCTTCATCCCTTAGTAGAGCCGCCAAATTATTGATGCTTACCGGAAGTTCTGAGCGATTCGGAAAGTATTTTTCAGCGATGGCGACGGTACGGGAGCAATATTTTTCGGCTTCGGCATAACGTCCCTGCACGCGGTAAAGCACTGCCAGATTGTTCAGAATTCTGGCAATGCGAGGGTCTTTTTCATTCAATCCACGCGTTTCATTGACTGCTGCTTTAAAGTCGCGCTCGGCAACTACGTATGCGCCATGTTTGAAAGCCGCTTCGCCGCGGCCGACCAGCATGTAGTAAGGGAAGCTCTGAACGGCGACCACTGAGGCCCAGATTATAGCCACCGTCCAAACTGTCCGCTTGTACCATTTGTATCGCGGGTCGTTCAGTATTTTTTCTCGCACGAACTTTCGTCCTCGCCTCAACGCTTCAAGGAAGCGTCTCAGCGCCGAACCGGAAGCCGGCCCCTGCTTTTTATCTGTAGTCACTTAAGAATTAAGATGGTCCGTAGTAAGAGCGTAACAAAACGCTAGTGGAAGAGTACTTTCGGCATTCCGGCAAGTCAAGTAGGGTAAATCCTGAGTTATATTGATCGGAATCTGACCAGGCGGGGTTTGCCCATGACTAGAATTTCCATCTCTTGCTTCTTGGCGTCAGCCCTGATGTTGTCGTCGAGCGCGGCGTCGCTCTTACAACCGGCACATTCGTTCGCCGGCGTCAGTGCGCGGATGTACGCGCCAGCCGGCAATTTCGACGACAACACGGCGCACTGGGTTGAAAACGGAAATGAAAAGAACAAAGGCATCAACAAAAAACCAAGCACGTCAAGGAAGGCTAGGGGTGATGCCCCCTGTCTTTGCTGGGTGAGGGGGATCGCCGCTCCGCGTGCCGTCATCCTTTGCATACACGGTCTGGGGCTGCACGGCAGCAGCTTCGAACAGTTCGGCAAAGCGATGTCTCAACTCGGCTATGCGGTCTATGCCATTGACGTTCGCGGGTTTGGATCGTGGATGGAGGCGAAAGGCCATCAAAATGTCGATTTCCAGGCCTGTCTGGACGATGTCAAATCCACTCTGGAGGTGGTCCGCAGGGCTAACCCGGGGGTGCCTGTCTTTTTGCTCGGTGAGTCAATGGGGGGAGCGATCGCGCTCCAGGCAACTGCCGCCTGGCCCGATCTCGTTGACGGGCTGATATCGGCTGTTCCGGCAGCGGAAAGATTCCAGCAAAAAAAGACGGATTTGAAAGTGGCTCTCCATTTGCTGACCTTCCGCAAGGTCAATGTCGAAAAAGATGTCGTGAATAAAGCGACAAAAAATCCAGAGCTGCGCGAAGAGTGGAAAGACGATCCACTGAGCAAGATGAATCTGAAGCCGAAGGAGCTTATTCAGTTTCAGGCATTCATGAACCGCAATCATGAGAAAGCGAAGGACATCGTGAAGACGCCGGTGCTCATGGTGCAAGGGGGCAAAGACAAATTGGTAAAGGCAGAAGGAACCAAAGAGCTCTTTGAGGAGATACCAAGCCAGGACAAGATAATGGCCACCGTAAATGGTGCCGAGCATCTCGTATACGAGGAAGGGCAATTCACCAACGAAGTGCTGAAACTTACCGATCAGTGGATCCGGGCACACCTGCCTAAAGGACGGCTTGCGCCCGATGCGGAACTGATCGAGCAAGCCAAGGCAGCGATGTCGCAGCAGCAGCTCAATCAGGCGATTGGCCTTTTGGAACAAGCAGTCCAGCAAAATCCTGCCAACGCCGAGGCCAACTTCATGCTCGGCTTCTGCTATGCCAAATCACAACAATTCATGAAAGCTAAGGAGTACTTGAGGAGGGCGGTTCGCCTGGCAAGAATGAGTCCCAACCCGGACGCGGCTCGGAAGGCGAACGAAATGCTTTTGACCTTGCCGCAGGAGGTGGTTAAGCCATTGCTTTCCGGCGCGGCCATGGGTGGTTCACCGCTGCTAAGTGCTGGCACCAATCACACGGCTTTCGGACAAGCCGCACAGTTTGGGCGCGCTGGCATGCCTATCGGGAATCGGCCGCGCGGAGGAGCGGCGATCGGAATGGGCGGACCGCGTTTCGGGCCGCGGGCGCGCATGCAACGCAAAATGGCAATGCGTGCGGGACAGGGCGCTGCGGGAGCATTTGAGCGGGGCGGCGCTGTCGCCACTGCTAGTGGTGCGGATGCCACTGCGACCGCCAATGGTGCGGATAACGCCTCAGCCGATGCTTTACCTCAAGCGGGAGCGGCGAACGGCGGATTGGCAGCAGGTGCGGAAGCTCAAGGCGTGGCGAAAGTCTATATCTTCTCAGCCAAATGGTGCGAGCCGTGCAAAGATCTGGAGCCTATAATCAACGAGGCGAAACGACGATTCGGCACTCGCATCGAATTTGTGACGGTTGACGTCGACGATCCCAGCAATGAGCCTCTCGTCGAAAAATACAACGTCAGCCCTATTCCGACGATAGTATTCGTTCGTCCCAATGGACAGGTGGCGGACTATTCAGTGGGCTATGCCGGTGTTGCGGGAATGATCCGCGGCATGAGCAAATTGCTGACGCCGTCCTGATGCGCATGGAGAATCTTCTCTGTCTGTGCTTGATCGCCCTGATCGGCGTTGGCATCTGGACAATTGCGCCCATTGTTTGTCTTTATGGTCTTAACGCCATCTACAGGCTGAGCTACGCAGGTGGTGAGGGCGCGCCGATTTTTTATGCGATGGGAGCATTGTTTCACGAATGGGCAATTTGCTTTCTTACGGTGCGGCTGGGAAGAGATGACATATTGCTGGCACCGTTTATGGAGCAGCGTGCCGTCCTTCTGAACGCTCAGCAAAGATACGAGGAGGCTGAACAAATGTACCGCAGCGCCATTCATCTGTATGAGAAGTACTTGGCGACAGACGGCTCCTCCGACAAAAAGCGACGAAAGGTAATTGTAAGCTATGCAAACATGGCACAGGATTATTCATCGATGCTGGAGATCATCGATCGACGTGACGACGCGGCATCAGTGCTTGAAAGTGCAGGACACCTCATTGAAAAAATGGGAGAAATTGAAGTCGCAAATAAGATCAAGTCAGAGGGGCGCATGGTGAGAGAAAGAACAGAACCTCATTGATCGTTCTCTCAAATAGTGATTGGTGGATGCACAAAGGAACAGCTAAGGAGGTACTCGAACCATGAGCGGGGTCACAAACGAAGCAATTTCATCGTCGCTGATCGGCGGACATTTGAAGCAAGCATTTAAGACAGCGTCGAGATGCCAGCGCTTTCGATCTCTGTAAGACCAAAAGAGGGCCAAGTATCTCTGGAGATATTTGCGGCT
>DATNRC010000646.1:0-10727 GCA_036703705.1 Candidatus Obscuribacterales bacterium | reverse complement strand
AAGATCCGCCGCCTCTTTCGTCCTATGAGCCGACATCAGCCATGACAGGGGCTCTTTGAGACCAGGAGAGCAAAACGCCCGCCGCGCTCAGGAATTAGCTTAAGATTCCCGGCCCTTTGACCAGGGTTGAGTTTATCACTGCTTGACTACGCAAAATGATGCAGATAACAAATAGTGACGGAGATTTAGCAGATTCGCGCCCAGCCCAGCCATCCTTGGCTTTCAACTTAACAAATATTAGCTGGCAGAAATGGGCTTGGAAACCCGCCGTAGTAAAGTAATACGTCTTACAATTCACACTCCCGCAATAGGAAGAAATGGAAGTCAAGTCATGGCGTTGAAGGCTGGTTGGATGCCGACCCTCTTGCAGCAAATCGATTGGGGCTGCGCGACAAGCAGGCTGATATCGGGGATTCTTACAGGCGTAGAAAACGATCAGGCACTCTTTCGGGGGCGCCAGTTGTGCATCAATCTCTGGCCGTTCATCAAAGAACTGCCGGAAAACATTCGTCTGGTCCGCGATGCTTTGCCTGAGTCGATGGAAGCCGCCAAGAAGCTGCTCAGCCAGCTGGCTGACGACGAGCGCTACTATCAGAAGCTCTACATCAAGCAATGCGAGCTGTCCGGTCTGACGGAGGACGACCTCAACAGCGCCGACATAGACGAAACCGCAAAGCCCATCCGCGACGTGATGCGCAAATACTGCCGCAGCGGAGATTACCGCGATGGCATTCTCGCCGTCGTGACGGCTGAGCTGGCCGCTACTGCATTCAGCCGCACGGCATTGCCGGTTTATGAGCGTTATTTCGCCGAAAACAACGATCGATTCGGCAAGCAGAAAGTCGAGGACGGTCTGGAATGGCTGCGAATCCACGCCAAGCCGCAGACCCGCAATGCGCTCTGGCTCATCCGCATGCTTTCTGATATTACGAATCAAGAAGATGGCGTCCCGGTGCCGGTTGCCGACATGCTCTCGGCGCTATTCAGTGTTTGGAACTGCCCTAAGTCCGACACCATTCCCAGTCATGGGTTAGTAGCAGAACGAGTGCATTAGGGATAGCGATTCCTTTATACTCAAGGAAGGTTATGACGACACCAGCCAAAAAGTTGCTTTCCCAGCTTTTGCTTGTCGTAAGCGCTGTCGGGCTGTCTTTCTGGATGGCAGTCTCGAGCGGCTTTTCGGCATCCGCCAAGGCGACAAAACATCTGTCACGCAGCGGGGGTCAGCTGGTGGGAGTGCTCTCAGGCGCGTCGCCAAACGCGGCTGTCAAAGAAATGAAGGATGGTTCTGGTTTCATAGAAAAAATGTATGCAGCAGCCGATCTGCTCAACGATTATTCTTTTGATTACCGCATGACTGTTTATAAATCTGACAAAACCGTAATCGAGGGGGGTGACTTCTTTTTCAAGAAACCGAAGTTGATGAGGCTGGAGGTCACGGAAGGAAAGCGTGACGGAGCAGTTGCCGTCCTTTCCGCGGATGGCAGGGTGAGAGCAAAGCTCAAGGGAATGGGCTTCCTTTCGATGGTTTCGCTGGCGCCATATTCCAGCTTCCTGCGCTCGGCCAACGGCTACCCTATGGTCGATTCAGATTTTCTATCGCTGGCTCAGGCACTGAGATCATATTTAAGAGAAGGCGTCACCAGCAAGGTAACGGCCGCTCCTGTTTCTGTAGCCACTTTGCCGCATGCCGTCCATATCCTGGAAATGTATAAACATGAGCAACTTTGGAAGAGAGTTTACGTCGATCTTGATAGTCATCTGCCATTGGAATGGTACGACTACGACGACAATGGAAAGTTGTATGCCTTGAGCACCTGGCACAACTTCAAAAGCAATTTGGGGCTGTCCGATCAGCTATTCACTATTAAGGGAGATAAGTAAGTGCAATTCAACGTCCCCACGATAATGACCATCGTACTTGTAGGCATCGGAGGAGTAATTGCAGCGCCGGTGCTGTTTAGAGGTTTTTCCCGCCGGGGCACAGGAGTGAAATACGAGCATAATTTCATCATCCAGCGCGCGCCTCAATTTGCCTCTCTCTTCAACATAGCTCTCATTGTGATGGGCTTTCTCTCTTACATAAATCTCATCCAAGTTTCCTGGGCGCGGCCGATTCTTTCTCTTGCTGCAGGCGAGCCGAGCGGGGTGGCGGCTTTTGTTTCCTGGCTTGGCGTGTTCATTTTGCTCAGCGGCCTCATTTTCATGATCGGTGGTTGGATATCGCTGGGCGAGTGCTTTACAACCGACGCCGAAGTGCTCGACGGCCATACCGTGCGGAGCGACGGACTGCTCAAGTACGTAATGCACCCGGCTTATTCGGGAATAATCCAATCGCTTCTGGGCGCATCGCTTGCCGCCACATCAATCCCCAGCGCGCTATTCACGCTTTTGGTTGTCGCGCCCTTGTGGCTCAATCGAGCCAAGTATGAAGAGCAGATTCTGCTCGAGAGCCTGGGACCGAGTTATCGCGAGTATGCCGAAAATATGAGATGGCGCAGACTGGTGCCGACCTTTATTCCGATCGGCGTCTAAGCCGCATCATGACTAACTTTTAGTCTCGCCGGCTCTTCATATTTGCTGATTGTCATGATAGACTACAAGCAAGCATCATGCATGTTGGTGCATGGTCAATGTCGCCTGAAATCAAGAGTTTAAGCCGCTGTGAAATATCATCGAATTTCGTCCCTTTGGGGACGAGTCACCATATCTGCTACTATCGTGGCCCTGGCAGCGACCTTCTGCATTCTTCCTTCGGAGGGCAAAAACTGGCTCTCCCGGCGCGATGACACTGCAGGACCCACGCCGGAACAGATTCAGGCGCAGCTCTACCAGATACAACAACAACTGACGCAGCTGCAGGCGCAGATGACGCAGCTGCAAATACAGCTCAATCAAAAAGGCACACCCAGGACGGAGGTGCGACCTGTTCGCGTCACTCAGGCACCGCCGGAGCACCATCATTTTGGCGAGCAACATCCGTTCAGAGAGACGACTGACGAGACGCCTGAGCTGATCAGGCATGCGCCCATTGAAGTAGAGAAGAAAGCTCAAGCAGAGCCCGCGGCGCCTCTTCTCGAGCGCGTCCAGCCCAGTCAGCCTGCGCAGTCTCAAAACCAAAAACCGCAACCGCAGCGGCCCGAGCATCTTGCCCTGCTGCGTCCTGCTGCACCCGCTCACGAATCGCAGGCGTTGCCGGCGGCAAAGATGCCTCCTCTCACGGAAAAAACAATGGCGCCAGAGAAGGCAAAGCACTCCCCGTCGGCGGCCAAAGAAAAGTCCAACCTTGCTCAGGATCTCAAGCCGGAAGCCAAGCAAGAAGTAAAGCAGGATGTGAAAGAAGAAGCGCACAGCGCAAGACTTCTACCCGACCTTTTTCTTCCCGGCAAGCATCGAGAAAAAGCCAGGAAAGACAAATCCATGACCGCTTCCGAGATGAAGCTGTCCGAGGCGGGAAAGGCGGCGGAGGCCGCCCGCACGGAAACGACGACATCAAAAGTGGTGCCGTCGAATAAACCGCGGGTGAGGGCCTCGGTGGTAATCAAAGCACCGCCGGAAGTGGTTTGGAATGCTGTGCACGAAGAACGAAAGACTGATCCTGACCTGGCCTACAGCAAAGTGCTTCGCCAGGGCGTCAATGAGTCGACGATGGAGCAAAAGTTCGTCTTGATTCCTGTAATCGGCACCGCAGTGTGCGTCATGAATACCTCGGAGGTGCCCCTTCGCCGCATTGATTATCAGCTGGTCAAATCCGATCGTTTCAAAGCCATGGAAGGAAGCTGGATTCTCACGCCCAGTGCCGATGGAAAGACGACGACGCTCGAGCTGTCTTCGCACATCGACCTCGGTCTGCCGGTGCCGCGTGGCATGATGAACGGCATTGCCGAGAAAAAACTGCAGCGCCGCTTGAACCACGTCAAAGAAATGGCTGAAAACAACCATGCGCGCATTGCAGGAAAGGGTGCCCCTCAATAGATAAACGAGGCAACGGGTCAAACAAGGCCGTCAGGCACGCTGTTTGCTGGGGCTGCCCGTGCTTTTCACAGGGTAGGCTTCTTCCGCTTGCACGGAAACGGAAAGATTGAGGCGCACGCCGAATTGATTCTCAAAAAACTCTTTTTTCTCGTCCAGGGCCCAACTTTCCGAGTAGCAGTTTTCGCCCGGCTTCAGCTTGAGAATAAAGGACAGCAAAGGACGATCGTAGCCACCCTTTTGGAACGGCTCAACTGCTACAGTCAGCTGATCGATAACTTGCCGATGGCTGCGATCAAGAGCTTCAGCCACTCTCAGGATGGCGGCCATGTCTGTTACCAGCTTGCGATTTTCGGGCGCGATAGTATAAAAAGCCTCGTGTGATTCCTTTGGTGGAGAGCCGCGATGATATCTGGCTATGGAGGCGATAATGCCCACTTCTTCTTCAGAATGACCGAGAAGTCCGCCGTTCTTTATCAGATAATACGAATGTTTGTGATGACCATTTCTGCCGATGAACATGCCGACGTCGTGAAGCATGGCGGCCGACCAGATAAGGTGTCCGACATAAGTTGAGTATTCATGAAGGACCCCGCGCGTCTGCCGGAAAATTTCGGAAGCCAGGCGGGCGACCTGCTCGGCATGCTCGAAAGAGGCATGATACTTCTCGATCAACGCATGCACCGACGACGAGCGGGGATCGCGATGGTGCTCCAATCCGCCGTCCAACCAGCCCGTCTGCAAAAAGCGATCGATAACCACCCCTTCTCTCAGGGCCGCGGTGGACACTGTTATTTCATTGATGTTGAGCGAGCGCATTGTTTCCAAAAGAACAATCGATCCGGCAAGAACCGTTTGATTGCGATCGGCGCTCACGCCCTTAATGCGATCGCCTTCGAGCGCTGTTTCCTCGATAGTCAATACGATTTTTTCCAAACGGCTCAGCGGCAGACGCCAGCCGTTCAATTCCTGATTGGATTTTCCCTCACGTTCGCGATCGAGTTTTGCAAGCGCCTGTATGGTGCCGGATGTTCCCACAAGAACCGGCACCCCGCCCAGCTCTTCAAGCCGCGCTGCAGCCGGCCGCAAGACTCCGCGCACCTCGTCGTGCAGCTCTCTCAGGGTTTCCGGTGTAGGCTGCCCCTTCTTGAAGAAGCGCTGTGTGAGCCGTGCAGCGCCAAGTTTATAAGATTCAGCAAAGTCGATCTTTTGCCGATCACCGATGATGAGCTCAGTTGAGCCTCCACCGATATCGACAATACCGAAACGACCCTTGATTCTCGGCATGCTCCAGAGGACGCCGAGATAAATAAGACGTGCCTCTTCTTTGCCGGAAATCATGCGGGCATCGATTTCAAGCTCATCTCTTATGCTGTGAAGAACCTCGGCGCCATTTCTTGACTCCCTGACAGCTGAAGTAGCAACTGCCAGAATCGTATCAGCGCCTTTCTCATATGCTTTCTTCTGCATATCTTTAAGAATGCGGATGCAAGAGCGAAGAGATGCTTCATCGATGTAATGGTCGACAAGGGAGCGCCGGAAGAACGGTGCAGCTTCCTTAACGCGTGTTATCACTTCGAAATGATCGCGCTTCGGGCTGGCGCGGCAGACAATCATATGGAAGGAGTTCGTGCCCATGTCTACGCAGGCAAGAACAGGCCCTCCTTCCAACTGAACCCAGGAGCCGCTGCGTGCGCTTTTCTCAGATTTATTTGATGCGTTCGAGGGCATGGATGGGATTCGACGAGGTCCATTAGAATTGTAAGCGGATCTTGGCTCTTTTGATGTCCATTTGGAGCGCCGCCGTTTAATTTTTTGCTCCCAGGGAATATAAGCAAAAGACAAACTGTGTTTCTGGTTTGCGTGGCATGCTTACCCTGGAGTCCAGGCGCTTCTCCAGGTAACGGAAGAAAAGGGTCAGACTGAAAAGCATATTCAGTCTGACTCGACGAGCGCCACAGCGCGAAAGCAGCAGAAACAAATCGTTTTCGAACACAGACGTTTCGCACAGACGTTTCGACCAGACGTTTCGAGCACAGACGTTTCGAACGGAGGCGTCGCGAACACAGACGTTTCGCACAGAGGCATTTCTAACAGGCGTTTGGATTTCGAAGCAAGGCGATTTCGACCAACACAGCATTCTTGGCGCGAAATCTATTCCTCGCCCTTCCGAAACACCACAATCATGTTGGAGGTTTCGCCGGACACCATTTTTATTGCCAGATCGACAGTGCAGAAAAAGCAAATGCGCACAAAGTTTGCAAAAGTGTCCTTTTGAAAATCAACCGGCGGAAACAAAGCATCAGCGAGCTTTCGCCATTCAGGTTTGGCTTTCACGATCATGGAGTGAAACGTCCAGAACCAGAAGATGGCATTTGGCACATAGTCGATAAGTTCGATCTTGAATGCAGTGCGCTCGCCCAATTGCCTTATGGTTTGCGTGGAAAAGAAATACCAGTGTCGGGGGAAGTGATACGCACCCCAATGCTCCTTTTCAAACCATTTAGCATCAAGGGAGCCAATATTCGGCGTTTCAAACCAGAATATTCCGCCCGCCTTGAGCACTCTTCGCACCTTTTCGGTAAACCCCTTTGGATCAGGGACGTGCTCGATGACATGACTGGCAATGACGAGATCGAAATAATTGTCCGGCAGCTCGACATCTTCGAAACGACCGGAATATGTCTTATGCCCTTGCGATGACGCCATCGCGACGGCCTGAAGATTGAAATCAACTCCATGCGTGTCAGCCTTATCGCCGATTGCTTCACGATAAAGATTGAGAAGATGCCCATCGCCGCAACCGATATCGAGTATAGCCACTTTATCTTCAGTTGAAGGTTGCAAAAGGCTCAGTGACTTTTGGATTTTGGCGCGAAATCCGGCATAGCGAACCTTGAGGAGAATTGAATTAGGATTGGCATTTTTCCTTAGTGTGTCCTGATTGTACGAATAGTAATTGGGCGGATAGATGGTGGGCAATTCGCTCAAATCCGGGCGAGGATCAAGGTAAACCAGCCCGCAGTCCGTGCAGCGCACGACAGTGAATAGGTCATCGGTAGTGTTTTCATATTCATGCTCGCGTCCTGTTGTAACCACGGCTCGTTCAATCGAGCCGCACAGATTGCAGGAGGCCGCCACCTTACGCAGATTGGCTTTTGGTTTGCGATCGCGCGTAGACGTTGCTTCCGATCCTCTATCCATTGGCACTTCCTGGCGAAACGAAAAATGCGTGCCGCCCTGGAAAGACGGCGTTTACATCACCTCTAATGATAGCGAAAATCCATGTCTGCCGCGCTCCTCTCCGCTGCGTCTTGGCCTGCTCTTATGCAATCGGGAATGCCGACGCCACGATAGGCGCTGCCGCTTAGGTAAAGTCCAGGCAATTCCCTAGCCAGGGATTCGATTTGTGATACCAGAGACAAATGTCCGACGGCATACTGGGCCATAGAACGGGGCCAGCGGACAAGACGCACGTATTCCGGTTGTCCCGAAATGCCAAGGTAAAAATCCAGATCATTGAGCGCTCTCTCGATCAATTTGTCGTCGCTGTGTGACAGCAGCTCATTCTGCAATGCTCCACCGAGAAATGCTCGCAAAACTACCTTGTTATCAGGAGCACGTCCTTTGAATTTTACGCTCGAGAAACCACCGGCGATGATGCCTTTTTTTTCCCGAGCAGGAACAACAAAACCAAAACCGTCGAGATCATGCGCAATTTGTCTTCGATCGAAAATAAAATTGATGACACAGGAAGAGGCATACTCGATGCGCTCTAAAGCTTGGGACAGCTCGCCGCTGACGTTTTTCAGCAAATGAGCGGCAGCGTAGGCAGGCACTGCAGCAACGATGCCATCGGCCGTCAAAGTCTCGCCCTCTTCCAATTGCAGTCGCCACTTCTTGTTTGCCGCTTCGAATGACAATTGGCGAACTTTGGCATTCAGCCTCACCCTGTCGATGTGCTTCTCCAAGCTTGTCACCATCAATTCCAATCCCTCATCGAGGGAGGCGAACATGGAATAGCGAACACCCGCGCCTGCTTCTTTCGCGGCAATGCCGGTCGCGTAAGGGCCCGTCTTCTTTTGAGATTTGAGCCCACGAATCACACTGCCGCATTTTGCTTCCCATTCCAGAAATTGCGGGATGGTCGCCCGCACGCTGAGCCGGGTGGGGTCTGCCGTATAAATGCCTGCCACCATTGCTTCGGCCACGCGATCGAGGGCCTCGCGTCCCAATCTTCTGGCAACAAAAGAAGAAAGCGACTCATCGAAGTCCGAGCGCATGTTGCCGTCACCGTCAATCAGCAAAGGATGGCGGGGTAAAGCCAGATCCAACAGCATTCTCAACTTGCCGCCAAGAGAAAACAACGGCGAGCGTGCAAAAGAGAGCAAATCGGCCGGCGCCAGAAGACGAAAACCCTCGGGCAGCGGCACAAGATAACGGCCTCGGGCTACAAAAGCACGCCTGTGTGCTTCATTAGTGCTGATAATATGTTCAGCCAGGCCCAATTCTTTGAGTAAATTCAAAGCCCACGGTTTGGCGGTAAGAAATGCATCCGGGCCATCTTCGATGAGGCAATCAGCCTGGCGATGAGTTTTGATCACACCTCCTAATCGAGAGGAGGCTTCAAGAAGCAGGACCGAATAATTCTTTTTGCTTTCTTTTTTCAGTGAGGTAAGTCTGTGCGCGGCGGCAAGACCGCTAATGCCGCCACCGATTACGATCACGGCAGGACCGCCGAGGGAGCCGCCACTATCCATGGTGTCCAAGCTCGCGCACAACGTCGACTAGAAACTTCACATTTTCAAAAGGAGTTTGCGGAAGTACGCCGTGACCGAGATTGAAAATGTGGCCCGGCCTTCCGCCGGCATGTTTTAAGATGCGCTTGACTCTTCTTTCTATCTCGTCCTTGTCGGCAAAAAGAACACACGGATCCAAATTTCCCTGCACCGCCGTGGCATAATTCAGCCGCTTCCAGGCCTCGGAAAGCTCGATGCGCCAGTCGACACCGATTACATCACCGCCTGCCTGCTGCATCAGCTCCAGAAGAGCCGCCGTGCCGGTGCCGAAGTGAATAACCGGCACAGCATCCGTAACGGCGGCGATTACGCGAGCAGAATGCGGAAGCACGTATTCCGTGTAATCATCCTGGCCCAGGCAACCCACCCAGCTGTCGAAGAGCTGCACCGCTTGAGCGCCTGCTTCTATTTGCGCGTTCAGGTGGCTGCTCGTTATCACGGATAAGAGCTGCATGAGCTCATCCCAGGACTGCCGATGGCTGTACATAAAGGCCTTTGTGCGCTCGAAATTCCTGGACGAACCGCCTTCAATCAAATAGGAAGCCAGTGTGAAAGGAGCGCCGGCAAATCCAATCAAAGGAATATCGGCGGGCAAGCTTTTGCGTGCCAGCGTCACTGCTTTGAAAACATGAGCGAGCTCTTCGGCGACCTCAAAATTACGGAGCCTTTTCACATCCTCAGGCGAGCGCACCGGATGATGAATGAACGGTCCGTCGCCCCTGGCATATTCCAATCCCGCGCCGAGGGCTTTCAACGGCAACAATATATCGGAAAAAATGATCGCTGCGTCTACGCCCAGCTTCTCGACGGCCATTACCGTCACTTCAGCTGCCAATTCGGAGTTCTCACACAATTCGATGAAGCTTACCTTCTCCCGAATGGAACGATATTCAGGCATGAATCGCCCGGCCTGGCGCATGATCCAGATGGGCGTACGCTCAACGGATTGTCTCAGGCAGGCTCTCATGAAGGGAGAACTTTCTAGGAGCTCTGCCCCTGTTTTTTTGCTTGCGGGAGTTTCAGAACGCATAACGATTCTTCACGGTTTGCTTCAACACTCACTTCGGCCGTTTTGGCGGATGACAAAAATCCGCTCGAGAACCTCGGCAATCACCTGATCGGGCGTCGAAGCACCGGCCGTAACACCAATTGTGATTTCGCCTGCCGGCAGCCAGTTTTCCTCGACCAGGCAATCGTCTTCGTGAAGCAGCTTGTGCTTAATCTTGTTGCCAGGGCCGATGCAGTCAGGGCCGTCTATATGGAATGCCGGAATGCCCCTGTTAGCGGCAATCTCGTGTAAATGTCCTGTATTTGACGAATTGAAGCCGCCGATGACCAAAATCAAATCAAGCTCTTCTTCGACCAGATTGAGCATGGCGTCCTGCCGTTCTTGTGTCGCATCACAGATGGTGTCGCCCGGACTCAAGAAATGTTCGTCCAAACGATCGGGCCCCCATTTAGTCATCATCGTTTTTTCGAACAATTTCCCTATCTTTTCGGTTTCACCTTTCAGCATCGTTGTCTGATTAGCCACGCCGACCCGTATAAGATGCCGATCCGGATCAAATCCCCTCGAATGAGCGGCACTGAAGCGCCTGAAAAACTCATCCCTGTCGCCGCCGTGGATGATGTAATCAGCAACCCACTCCGCTTCCTCGATGTTCTGCACAATCAGATAATGCCTGGCTCGAGATGATGTGGCGATTGTTTCTTCATGGTTGTATTTGCCATGGATAATCGCCGTATATTCAGCCTGCTTATATTTCGCCACCCGATTCCAGACCCGGGACACCCACGGACATGTAGTGTCTACAATCTCGCAGCGCCGCGACTCGAGAAGTTGCATTTCTTCGACGGACGCACCAAATGCCGGCAGTATGACGACCTCACCTTCACCGATTTCAGAGAAATCCTTTGTCCCGTCCGCTCGCACAGGCACGAAATCAATCCTCATGC
>DATNRC010000645.1:0-7957 GCA_036703705.1 Candidatus Obscuribacterales bacterium | reverse complement strand
TGTCGGAACGCTGGTCCTGCGGATCCCCCCGGCACAGCTCGGGCGACATGTATGCAGGCGTTCCCATCCCTTTGGTCGAAGCACTCTGATGCACTCTCCCGACCATTAAGCGAGCAAGCCCAAAATCACCTATCTTCAAATCTCCTTCATTGGTGATGAAAATGTTGTCTGCTTTGATGTCCTGGTGGATTACGCCGCGCTTGTGAGCAAAATACAGTCCTGACGCCAATTGTTTCATCCAGTTCAAGCAGTGTTCGAGAGGAAGAGGTCCGTCGGCAATACGGGCGGCCAGGTTGCCGCCTTCGAGATATTCCATGACAACAAAGTGGTGTTGCTTGTTTTGCCGTTGCTCGGCGCCGATATCGTAAATGGTGACAATATTGGGATGTTCCAACTGGGCAGCCAGACGCGCTTCCTGGCGAAAGACTTCAACGTTTTTCTTGTCGGCCAGCAGCTCCGGCAAGAGCATCTTGATCGCTACGTCGCGCAGAAGAAGCTCGTCTCGACAGTGATAAACCACGCCCATGCCACCGACACCGACTTCTTTGATAACGGTGTAGTGCCCGCCTTCGAGCTTTTCTCCTTTGGAAAATATAAGTTGCATAGACAGCTTATCGCTTGGCATCCTCTTGTTTTGGCAGTCAGTTAGTGTCTTTTCCGGCTCGACGTAAGTACGTTTTTGAGTGCATTTTGGCCATCGCATTTTGCCCATCGCCCATCTATGAATACACAATGCCCAAAAGCAAACCTCTAGACCCGGCCGGCCAATGACAATTTGAAATAAAAATTAGGACCTCTTGCGGCAAAGTACCTGAGAAGATGATCTACGCAGCTATTCATGGTCTGGCAGACGGTTTCCAAGAGCGCTCTGCGTTAGGAGGCCAAGTACAGCGGCCATGGCGAAGTCACAGCGGCCATGGCGCTTGTGGATCGTCTCCCGCGCCCGTTCCAGCTCATGCTAAGACATCCTACGTTGCGCCCGGTCTCAGTGTCCGTGAGCTGGATTGGAGTCTTTGAATAAACATACTCACTCAACCCAGTAGAATGGCCGGGTCTCCCTTGTCAGCCATTATGAGAGATGGTTCACATTCACGATTCTAATTTCAACGCCGCACCCGACGAGACTGAAACCGCCGGGCAATTATCGGTCTCCCTCGGGTCCGGCGGCAGGCGCCTGACCCTTGTAGAACAAGCCAGACAGGTGCTTGTGTCCGAGGCGGACGCCTTGCGGGAAATCGCCAATCGCCTGGACGGGGCGTTCGAAGAAGCGATTGGGCTCCTGCTGCGCTGCCAGGGGAAAGTCGTCGTGACGGGCATTGGAAAATCCGGGCACATTGGCTGCAAGATTGCCGCCACCTTTGCGTCCACCGGTACTCCCGCTTTTTTCGTTCATCCCGCCGAACTGCGGCATGGCGATTTCGGAATGCTGGAAGAGCGAGATCTTGTCGTTGCTCTCTCCAGCTCGGGCGAAACCCCGGAAATAAAGCTCGTTTTAGACCCTATTAAGCGCATGGGGATCAAACTGATCGCCTTGACCGGCAATCTCCAATCGACTCTCGCCCAACACAGCGACGTGGTGATTGATGTCGGCGTGGCGCGCGAAGCCTGTCCGCTCAATCTCGCGCCGACGTCCTCGACGACAGCCGCGCTTGCGATGGGCGATGCGCTGGCAATTGTACTCATGACGAGGAAGGGTTTCGAAGCCGAGGACTTCGCCCGCAGCCATCCTGGCGGATCACTGGGACAGCAACTGCTTACGGTAAAAGACGTCATGCGCTTCGGTCTGCAAGTTCCGGCTGTGAGCCTGACAGCGAATTACGATCAGATTCTTGCCGAAATTGATGCGAAGCGCCTTGGCTTTACATCAGTGTGTGACGACAATGGCGAGCTGGTCGGGATAATCACTGACGGCGATTTGCGGCGATCAATCATCAAATGGGGCAAGGATGTCTTTGACAAGAAGGCTTCCGAAATCGCAACGGCCAATCCGAAGACCATTCCATCCACCGCTCTTGCCGTGGAAGCCCTCAAACTGATGGAAAAACACTCCATTTCCGATTTGATTATTCTTGATGAAAAGCGGCGTCCGGAAGGGCTTATACATTTGAAGGATATTCTCAAGGCCGGCATCATCTGATTGCGCCCTGTTTGCTGAGCTCTTCATGCCGTCGATTAACGATTGCTGTTCGCGAGTCATTGAAGTTTGGATCCCGGTACGGACAGCCTGATCCGGTGAGCATTTTCGCGCGCTCTTCACTGCTCAGCGGCAGGGCAAACTGACCCGGTGGATCGCAATCCCCGAGGACCGCAAGCGTGCCGCCACTTTTGCCGCCGACCGCCGTCGTTCGCCACACGTCAAATCCTGCCTCAACGAAAGCTGCGCGCACGGCAGTTGCGGAGCTATAGGTCAACACTCGCCCGCAAGGCTTGGTCAACAGGCTCCAATAACATTTGAACAGATCGACTGTCCATAGCTCCGGCACACGCTTCGGTGAAAATGGATCGTGGAAAATGACATCATAACGATCACCACTTTCTTTAACAAGCTCGGGAACTGCGGTACGAAGGTCAGCTTGACGTACGTCGACTTCAACTTCGAGCGTACGCAGCCGATCCTTCACCGCAAAGGAAGAGCATCCAAATTCACCAGCCAATAAGCGCGGAAATTCCTTCGCCAGAGTTTCAGCCAAACGAGCGAATCGCTGATCTGCAAGAACTCTGGCAATGAGTCTCAAGGGTGCCTGCTCGATTTCGAGCGCGGTGATGCTCAACTTTTCCAGCGAGCACTCGCCGAACATAATCTCGTCCAGGATTACGAAGGTGTTGTAGCCGAGACCGAAGCACACATCGAGAACACGCAACGAAGACTGTCGTTTCGACCACATCGTCAGATCCGTCGGCTGCGCATAATTCTTAAGCGCTTCAGTGTATGCTCCCGCCCGGTTGTGAAACAGCTCACCTGTGGCTTCATCGCGCATGCTGAGAGAACCATCTTCCGTCACCACAACTTCTGGCTCTCTGCCCATGGAGACGCTCTCCTCAACATTCACAACCGGATCCAGACCTTCGAATGCCATCGTTCGCCTGCCGGTCAGATCAAAGACCGCTCAATCAATAACGAGCACGACCTTTCCAAAGTTCTTATCCGATTCAACGTATTCGTGCGCTTCAGCCGCTCTCTCGAGCGGAAATTGAACATCCAACACCGGCTTGAGCGTGCCGTTTTCAAAGAGCGGAACGACCTGACGTGAAAAAACGATTGTCGCTGCTATCTTCTCTTCCAGCGGTCTCATGCGCAGAGTTGTGCCCCTGATTTGCAGTCTCCTGCTCAAAATTCGCGCCAGATCAACATTGGCGGAAGCGCCGGCAACAAGCCCCACCACGGTTAGACGCCCCTTCGGCGCCATGCACCGCAGATCTTCTGTAACGTATGCGCCGCCGTTCAATTCAAGTACGACATCGACACCTTTTCCACCGGTCAGTTCCATGACTCTGTCGGCAAATTTGCCGTCGCTTGCAAGGATGCCCTCGCTCAGTCCGAACTCCGTGGCCTTCGTGAGCTTCTCGGCATTGCGACTGGTGCCGATGGATTTACCACCGAACGCCTTGACGATCTGCACGGCCGCGGTGCCAACACCACTGCCAACTGCATTTATCAATGTCCAGTCACCAGGCGCAAGCTGCATTTGTGTTACCAGGGCATCATAGGCGGTGATGAACACCTCCGGAATAGCGGCCGCCTCGGCGAACGTGAGCTTGTCAGGAATGCGCGCCAGGGTTCGCGAATGCACGACCACGTATTCGGCATACGACCCGCCCCCGCAGAGCCCGAACACACGATCTCCGACCGACCAATCCGAAGAGCCTTCTCCGATCATATCGACGACGCCGGCAAATTCCAATCCGGGCACATCTTGCAGAACATCAGCAGGCGGAGGGTATTGTCCTTTGCGCTGCAACAGATCAGCACGGTTGACAGCAGTGGCCTTTATCTTGACCCGCACTTCACCCTTTTGCGGTGATGGTGTCGGCGCGTCTCCAAGCTTCAAGACACCCGGGTCACCAGATTTTGTAATAACTATAGCTCGCATCTTTTGCTTACATTCTGTGGTCACAAGCCCACCTCCTGCCCATCCTATGAAATCACACCATCTGCAATGTCATGCAACGTTACGAGACAATCATTCGAATCTGGCTATTTGTACCGACTTTACATGCCCATAATGGATTCACCAAAGCTTTACACCATTATTACAAAATGGGAAATCAGCCTGCCATCAGCACTTCCACAAATCGCATTCGCGATCGCGCTAAAAATCGATTTGATTCTTCGTGACGGCACGATTATACTTCTATCGTAGTTGTCAAACACGCATTTCCGTAAGACACAGCTGTGCGCAGCGCCTGTGCCAGGTTTTTCGCATGGGGAATCCAATCGTGAGGCTTTCAAAGGACATAGACATTGTCGATCCCGAGACACCAGGCGGCGCGATGACGTCGCCAGGCGGCGCGATGACTACACCGACCAATGCCATCACGCCGTCGTTCGAATCTGCGCAGCTGAAGCAAAGCTCTGCAACCATAATCGCGGACAAACAGAATGACGCCATAAAGAAGATTGAGATACAAAGCCGCACAATTGCGCCAGCCATAAACTCTCGGCAGATGGTTGTCTCTCAGACAGGGTCAGGGCAATTCGTCGCCGCGGAGACACAGCTGACCTCCGCCCGGAAAGATGTCTGGGACAAGATTGGAGCCGTGGCGCCGATTATCTCGGGTGCGCTTATATTTCTTGCCGGCGGATATTTCACATATTCGTACAACCAACAGCAATTGAAAGTCCAGGAGATACAAACGATCGAAAAGTTCATTCCGCACCTCACCGGCAGCGAGCAGAGCAAGAAAGCAGCCATCCTTGCCATTTCATCGCTTACGGACGCGGAATTGGCAGGAAAGATCGCCGCATTGTTTGCCAGCAAGGGAACAGTCTCAGCGTTGCAATCGATTTCAGAAAGCGGCAATGCGAAAGATCGATTGGTTGCAGAACAAGCCATGGCAAAAGTCCTTGAGAACCTTTCGCAGCGCGAAAGTCGTCTCAACGACATTGAAAACGCGTACAAACGTGCCATCGAGAATCATTCGAAATCACGCTTTGATGAAGTAGACACTCCCACCTCGCTGAATAATCTGGCGGACGGTTACAGGGAGTCCGGACAGCTGCAACTGGCGGATCAATTGCTGAAGCGATCGTTAGCACTTCTTGAAAGCAACAGCGGCTCCGACAGCGTTGAAGCGTCGCAGACACTAAAAAAATTGTCGGAAGTTGCGCAGTTGAGAGGCGAAAGAGTCCAAGCAGAGCAGTACATGAAACGTGCAAGAGCAGTGGACGCAAAGCATAATGTCCAGGAGACGGCAGCTGACGTCCAACACAATCAGCCGGGCACTGAAAGTGATGGCGCAGCAAATAGTCACTCAGCGTTGCCGCCAGATACCGAGCCCATGCGAACGTCCAACTAGAAAAAGCTGGGGCGCAAGCTGCCGGTACCGAAACAAAGCATTCTTGGTGGGATGCTTTCACTTCGCGCAAGAAAAAGGATTGAGTGAGAAAATCTGAGATTGTTGCTCTCAGAATCTTCTCACAGCGACACCGCAGCTGGTGGCACCAGCCGCGGCATCAGGTACAGCTTGAGAGATCAATCGGCTATGTAGTTCTTCCAGTACTCCGTTCGCTCTCTCCAGTCGCACGAAGCGTTGCCGCATATCAAAGTTACCTTTGATCCGCCCATTTGCACGTTTGAATCGCCTGCACCGTCCCAGATTGACTCGCAAGTCTCTACATACTTGTCGAACTGCAGAATTGGAGCTTTGCAGGACGGACAGATCATTTTGCGGTCAGCTATGGCCTGTTTGATGACGTTGAGAGACATAGTCCTCCACCGACGTTTCGCCTACAGATAACACTGTGCATTTTATACAAAACGGTTGCCGCTGTGGAAATCAATTCAACCTCAACTGGGCGGCTTGTTAACGAGCCGGCAAAACTGCAAGTACAATTGCCAAGAATCAACTGCTTACTGTTTGCTGCTTGAAGCTTAGTTAGAAGTCGATGCCGTTGCCGGATTGGCAACATCATTTTGAAAAAAATGCCAGATTGGCAAATTTCGCCGCCATAGGGGCCCTTAAATCATGAGATGCGGCCAAATTGGCAGCAACCCAGTTGAACGGGACCTGCTTCCTCTTATCCTCCTGCCTTCATAAAACCACCTAAAAAAGTTCAGAAATTCTCCATGTGTCTGAGCAATGATCGCATCCCTCTGACATTAAACGGGAATAATATGGACAGCAAGTGAGGGTGATTCAGTGCTTCATCGCAAAAGACAGCGAAGGGCATTCGGAACGATAGCGGAATTGCCGCTTGTGCTCTTCATCTTGTTCTGCTTGATACTTCTGCCCTCGATTAATCTTCTTGCTCTCGGCGCGGCAAGCTCGGCTGCATGTCTTTTAGCGCATCAGGAAGCGTCGCAAGCAGCAGTTCAGGTCAATTACCGGCGCGCTCTGGCAGAGGTGCAACGAGAAGCAGACGGACTCTGCCGCTCCGGCTTCGCTCGGCTGCTCAAATTGACGCCGGTGTCCGGATACATGGGATGCGGCAGCGACTTGTACGTGCAGGCCACGAATTACAACACCGGCGCGATCAGCCTTTCAGGCGCCAATCAGCCCCCGTCAGTGGTAGACACCTCAAGCAATGTTTACGAATACATGGTCAGCTCTACTTACGAAGTCAGTCCCTTTGTCAATCTGTCCAGCGTGCCCGGGCTCGCCAATGTACCTGCGCTCGGCAAACCGGCTCGTATTCACTTCTCGGCTCATCGCGCTGTCGAGCATGCCCTCAACCTCGGCACAACCACTGCGCCGCCGCCTGTTCTTAGCGGCGGGGCTTCCCAACCGCTGAGCAGCGTCACAGGACTTGGCGATCCCGGTCAGTTAGAAGATACGACGAACAGTGGTTGGAACTATCCCAACATATATGAGCTCATCGCAGCGTCGGGCCAACAGATTGTGCAGGAGGAAGTACTGAGAGTTTATGCACGCGACGATACCTGGACGGACACGAGAGTAAATGTGGATGCCGACACGAAGGTTTGGATTGATTACCGGGCGGACGGTCTTTGGGAAGACGAGCGGGCCAAAGAGGTTGATGCCAGCGGGTACTCGTATAAGACAGGCACTTATGGCAACGGCCAGAATATACAGCTTGCTGACGGTCTTACGGTGCCGAAACTGGCAATGATCGGAAAGCTGGACACCAGCAACTCTTTCCTCATTGGAAAACAGCAGTGGAACATGGACCCGCCGGGCACAGGGAGGCTCAAATTGATGTGTGCCGATAAAGGCGACGCTTTCGAGCCAGGTTACGTCGACAACGTTGGCAGCATGATCGTGCGAATCATAGCGGTCAAATGAGATTTCAGAGGTCAGCTAATTCCGGCACTGCGAGAAGAAACATGCTCGCTTCGTGCTGAACTCGAAGGAATGTGAGGCACGCGGCAGGTATGAAATCAGGAAGCTCGCTTCAACGCAGATCCGCAAACGGTTCGGTCTTCTGGCTGACGTTGGCGGTGATACTGGGAATTCTTGCCGCTCTGTTTATATGGATATTGGACTTCGTTCGCATGCTGGGCAGCCATCAGGAGCAAGTGACGGCAATAGAAGCGGCGGCACTTGCGGCATCAAGGGACTTATCTCAGATTGTGATTGAAGATGCCAATCTCGGATTCGTTTCTCTTTCCGATTTTCCCCCCAACGGCACTGCCACTAAAGCTGGTGACAATTACTACCTGCCGGTGCGATCGATAAACACGCTCTTTGCCACGGTGCGGCTCAATATGATAATGGCCGACAAGCTGGACGATAACGTCATGCGAGAGTTGGCGAAAAGAGATTACGATCTCACCCG
>DATNRC010000644.1:0-15206 GCA_036703705.1 Candidatus Obscuribacterales bacterium | reverse complement strand
CCACATAGAGCGCGGTTGACACCTGACTGGTCAGCGACTCCAATAAATCAATTTGCTCTCTGTGGAATGCGCGCGGTTCGGTAGAGAACACCAGGAGGGCGCCCAGGGGATTGGCATCGTGGGCAATGGGAAGGGCGACCACAGAGGCGAACGGCGAGCCCCCCATGGCTCTCGGCAGCCCATATGGCTCGCGGCTGCCTTCTCCTATGTATTCCGTCTTCAAAGACTTGAGAGCGCTGCCGGCGATGGTGTTTTGCAAGCCGAGGTCAAATTCGTTCAAGCTGCTGCCGTCCAGGCCCTTGAAGGCGGCCAGATGGAAGCCGGTGCGGTTCTGGTCGAGCAGCAAAATGGCGCAAGTCGTCGTATTGCCTAAAATGAGCGCCGTATCAGCGGCGATTTGCAAAACCTCATTGACCTCAAGCACGCTGCCGCTCAAGGCACATGATGTTTTGTAGAGCGTGGAAAGCCGCTCGCGCTCATATTCGCTGCGGCCGAAGAGGATGGAGTTGGCGATGCACATGGCGACAATGTCGGCCAGATCTTTGAGGAAATCGACATATTGCAGATACTGCTGGTTGTTGACCTCAATCAGGACGCCGCCCACGAGCAAATTTGCCGAGATTAAAGGCAAGGCCATCTCACCGCTGGAACCTTCCCGGCGCATGATGACGGAGCTTATATCAGGGGCCTGCTGCGGGTCGGCGACGCCAATCGGGGCGCGCTTCTGCACCACATACTTGAGAAGGCTTTCGGCTGAAAACGGCAGGATTTTCATTTGCTCGAGCGAGGCATCCGAATAGCCCTTCGCAGCCATCAATTTAAGCGCCAGGCTCTCATTGTCAGAAAGAAAAATGGCAACCTTTGCGCCGCCCAGCAAATCGGCAAACTGAAGCACTGCTGCATCAAGCACATCCCGCAATCTCAAGGATGCAAGTAGGGCCTTCTGCATAGTCATATACCGGGGCAGAAGGTTGCTTTCAGTGCTCATGAATTCTCTCCCTGCTTCTCTTTGTGCGCGACGGGCGGCATCACCCTAGATAGTTAAACGTATTTACCATAAAATGCGCCAGCTGAGGGGACCTTTTTTATGTTGATTTGCGTGAATCAGTTTTCTCATCTCCATGGCGGCAATCCCTGAATTTTGTATGGTATTCACGATCGGTCACAAGGAGAGTTGACATGGGCGAGGCAAACAACGGCATCAAACGCGACCCTAATTGCATCTTTTGCCGCATTATCGCGCGCGAGATACCGGCCAAATTCGTCTTTGAAGACGAGAGCGCCGTCGCCATTCGCGACATCAATCCTCAGGCCCCTACTCACGTGCTCATCATTCCCAAAGATCACGTCGCCAATCTTTTGGAAGCAAAGGACCACGCCTTTCTGGGAGCGATGATGGCTAAAGCCTCCGATGTCGTGAAGCATGATGAGCTCGACTCCGGATTTCGCGTCGTTGTCAACACGGGCAATGATGGCGGACAGACAGTGCACCATTTGCACATTCACGTGCTGGGCGGCCGCGCTATGCACTGGCCGCCGGGCTGACCTTTTCCGCCCCAATTCATTCCGACTGTTTTTCAAGACTGCTTTTTCTCTTTCTTCTGCGTATTGCTGCGTACTGTTGAACAGCGCTCTCCAGCTCAGTCAGCGCGATTATGGAGAGACTTGCAAAGTCTTGCGGTTATCCTTGAGTTTTATTCCAACATGTTTGTGGTATCGCGGGCGTCTGCGGCAAGGTGCGCTTGCGCTTTGTATTTTGCAGAACCATTAAGAAAAGATTTTTGTTGTCTATGCAACCAAAACAACACAGTTTCAGGGCGTTGAGAACTGGGTATTACAGTATTGCAGGGGCATCACTCGTGTTATGCGAGGCAGCCCCTGGGAACTCAGCCTCCTGGATGACGTCATCCTTTGCTGACACCGCTTTTAACGGGGTTACCGCTATGGGCACTCAGGACACAACCGAACAAGTTCTCTGGATGGCGGATTGCTACTCCCTCGCCAAGCGCTTTCCGAATCCACATACGTGGCTGTCATTGCTGCAGCCCGTTGAGCCGACTGACGCCGAAGAGCTCAATCCATTCCATTACTGGTTGTGGATGGAAATTTGGAAAGCGGCACAAACTCAAAAACCACTTCCAGCGATCAAATAGTTGGCTCGGTTTCAACAGCCTGAGTCGATTTTAGAACCGGCCTGCGCAAGCAGGCTGTTTTGCTTTATTAGCCGAGGCGACGTCAATACCACATACGGTGAGACGCTAAAGAAACGAAGAAGGATGTGATTCGCTTTCCCGGTAAGCGACGCCGGTCTCAGTCGCCCGAGCCGGCGAGCCTATTTTTTGCCGCCGCGCAGATTGGCGGTTTGGCCTGGAAACGGCAAATTGCTGATGAAGTATTCGCGATACTGTATCTGGTGCTATGCCGATTGAGAAACGGCTGTGGGCTCCACAAGAGCCACACCTTCATGTTTAGAATGCCTGGCAATGCGGCAATTCATTCCAATCACCGACTGATTGATTCGAGCACCTTTCTCGACATGCGATCCGCTCCAGATAACGCAGTCAGAAAGCTCCACGCCATCTTCGATGACGCATGCATCACCGATGATGACATTGCCGCGGATTTTGACGTTTTTCCCGACCACCGAATTGCTGCCTACCATAAGCGCGCCATCTATGGTGACAGCGCTGTGGACTTCGGCGTATTTGCAAAGCCAAAGACGGCTCGCTCCCAATGATGATTTGCCGTTCCTTGCCGCCTGTCCATTGCCTTCGCTGGCAGGCACGCCCCTCGCCTCGTTTACAACCTCTTCTCCGGGGAGATTGATTTTGACCCGACCTTCCAGGCTGTCGAAATTAGACTGGCGATATTGCGGGATCGTCCCGACGTCAGACCAATAGCTGGTTATCTCAATGCCGAGGACGGGCAAACCCTGCGAGACGAGTTTTGGGAAGAGCTGGCGGCCGAATCCATATTCGCCTTCTTGCGGAATATGATTGAAGACCTCCGGCTCCAGAACATATATTCCTGTGGATGCGAGATCAGACAGCGCTTCTTCCTTGCGCGGCTTCTCTTGGAAGCCGGTGATAAAACCTTCGCCGTTCATCACCACCACCCCGAAGTGGGACACGTCTTCTACCTTTTTGATGGCAATGGAGGCAAGAGCGCCCTTTTCCTTGTGCGCCCTCACTACATGCGCAAGATCGGCATCAGTGAGCAAATCACCCATCACCACGAGAAAAGTCTCGTCTTCTAAAAACTCCCTCAAGGCTCTCACGCCGCCGGCATCACCGGAAAGTTTTTCTTCGTAGCGGAAAAACAATTTCAAACCAAGTTTCGAGCCGTCACCAAAATAACCCTTAATCTGTGCCGGCAAATAGTGCAGATTTGCATAAACTTCATCCACGCCGTGCTCTTTCAAAAGGGTAAGCATGTGCTCCATGACAGGAACGTTGGCGATTGGCACCAGCGGCTTGGGAAGCTGGCTTGTCAAAGGATCGAGCCGCGAGCCAACGCCCGCAGCCAACAACATAGCCTTCAAAGCACGCTGACCTGCATCGGCAAGTCCCTCCTTATAGACACCTGTCCTCCGCCTTTTAGTTTAACCGCAAACTTCGGCGGCAGTTTGCGTATGGAAGCATCCATTGGGAAATTCCCAGCTTAGAAGAATCGATAACAAGGACAAGGATCGACTGCCGGCGGTTCCCGAGATGCCAATATAAGTTGTGAATTTCAATTCAGGCGGAGGCGAAAAACAGTTCAATTAATGTTGCGCTGACCGGGCAACAGCGTCTCGTCCGACTCCAAAGTTTGCCGCGCTTGAGCGATTCTCACCAATAAGCCCTGGTAGGCATTCGTTCCGTTGACGGCGCCGACGATCTCAAGCTCATCAACCAAAAGAGATTTGTATATGTTTTCGTCAAAAGCAGGAGAAAACTGAGTCCACTCATTCACAGTCAGATCGGACAATTGTTTGCGCCTGTCTTTGCAATAGGCAACAAGCGCGTCTACGATTTTAGTCGCCCTTTCGCGCGGCACGTCGCGTTCTACAAGGAATTCGATGGCGTGCCTGGAGCTTGCAAGATCGGGATTAGCAGCCTCTCGCATCCGCTTGTCATCAAACTCGCAGCCGGGCAGAAAGGCAAGCGTCAAATCGAGAGTGAAGTTCAACTGCTCGACAATGCTGAACAGTCCAGGCAGACACTCGTGCAATTCCTGGCTGTCGCTTAAAGACAGTCCCTTGAGAGAAATGAGGAATTCGCTCAGACGTCCGGAGATCACCGCGCATTTGCCGCGCAGGATTTCCAGCATCTCGCGTTGCCGCTTCTGGGCAATAATCTCGCCGCGAAAATCCAGGCTGCGCGGCAGCCTGACAAAACCGAATTCCGAGGTGGACCACAAAATCAAATCGGAGCTGAGCTGAGAGATGTGCACCGCCAGTAGTGCAGCAAAAGATGCGAATTCGATGACGTAATCGCGATCTGAAATGGTGTCGACGCTGTTTTCGTTGACGCCATCAAAGCCCAGATAATAAGCCACCTTTGAACGATCCACGCGCGCATCCGCCTGAGCGCGCGCACCGGCGGCAAAGGGCAAGAAGTTAAGGCGCCGGTAAAGATCGAGCAGGCGACCATAATCGCGGCGGAAGCGGGCATCATTGGCCAGCCACCATTGGGAAAGGAACATGGCGCTTGTATGCTGCATGTGCGCGTAGCCGGGCATGACGATTTCAGCATCGCGCTCGGCGAGGGAAACCACGGAATTTCTCAAGGCGATCAGGCGCTCACCGGCTTGCTTGACCATATCGCGCAACCAGAGCCGGATTGCGGCCGCCGTCTGATCGCTGCGCGAATTGCCGACGTTAATGGCCTCTGAAAGATCACCAATCGCCTCCCGCAACTTGCGCTCGATGCCGGAGATTATGTCCTGATCCTCATTCAAGAGCACGTTGCTGCCTGCTTTGAGATCGCTCGCCATGGCTTTGAGCGCCTCAATCACCTGTTCGGCAGCTTTGCCCTCTACGACGCCGTTATCGCCGAGCATGCGCACATGCCCGATCAAGAGCGTAATCAGGGAAAGAGTGAGTGCTTTCTCGATGAGCGGGTCTTGCCACATTTGCCGCAGGCCGTTGTCTTCTCGTCTGAGCGCAAGCCTCTCCCTGTCGTGATCTCTCGCCTCAGGAGTCTTGTGTGCTCGACTTGTCATTACTCAATTCCGTCTTGGACTCTTGCCTTGAGATCGGATAGCGAACAAGCCGCTTCGAGCTATTTTCTCAGCTCTATGGATTTCCGTTTCGTCTTTTCTATCTGCTTCTGGTAGCGGCTCAATTCCTGCCGATATCTCTTTTGAACTTGCTTGGACAATTTGGCTGTTTCTCTCTGGCCAGCGGCCGAATAACATCTTTCCATATTCTCTAACTACTTCTCTTCTAGGCAGGGCGCCCTTCTCTTGTGATTCGGACACGGACCGGCGAATCTTTTTTTCAGTCCGTTTTTTACCGACAGCTGCGGCGCCCCTGTTGACTTCAAATGTATCTAAGAAAGACTATAGCACGTTTTAATCTTTGTCAAAGTCCTACTTGGCATGGACATCCGGCAGGCGGAGGCTGATGAGAAATGCCACCACCATCGCCACCGCGCCGATCACATAGGGGCTTGACATTCCCAGGTATTGGAAAGAGGCCCCCCCGACGCTGGGACCGAGGATTCTTCCCAGTGTCGACAACGATTGCCCCACCCCCAAAACACCCCCGACTCGGTCCGGCGGCGCCAGTTTGGATATCATGCTCTGATTGGACGGATTGTTTATGCCTGAGCCGACAGCAAGAAGCGCCAGGGCAGCGCACAAAACGGGCACGCTCTTCGTAAACGGAGTGAGCAATAAGCCCAGCGAAACCAGTACCGTGCCGATGGAAATCAAGCGTTTCTCCCCATATTTCTTGGCAAGGCGATGAATCATCCCTCCCTGCACGAGCACAATCAGTACCCCGATATAGGTAAACATGAGGCTGTTCTGCTGCGGCGTGAATGAAAACTGGTCGCGCGTCAGCATGACAAGAGTGGCTTCCATATTGGCAAAGGCAAAGGTGGAGATGAAGAAGATAGCAAGCGACGTCCGCAACTTCTCGCTTGCCAGCGTTTCCAGATAGAAGCCCTTGCCCACGGCAAATCTCTCCGCTCCGGCATGGCTGCGTTTTTCAGGCTCGGGCAGGAGAAAGAAAGTGAGGACGAGGTCGACAACGCTGATTGCGCAGGCGATGAAACCAATGGTTTGCAAACCGTAAGCAGCGCTAAATCCGCCAATTGCCGGGCCGAGAACAAACCCCAGTCCGAATGCGGCCCCGACCATCCCCATGCCTTTGGCTCTGTTTTCGGCGCTGGTAACGTCGCTGACGTAAGCCTGCGCCACCGCAATATTGGCGTTGCCGGCTCCGGCTACGATGCGCGAGAGAAAGAGAGCCTCAAGGCTTGTGGACAGCCCCCATATGGCATAACCGACGCTCGATGCCAGAAGGCTTACAAGAAGCACCGGCCGCCGGCCGATGCGATCGGAAAGCCTTCCCCAGAAGGGCGTGAAAAGAAATTGCATGAGCGAATAAGAGGCCAGAAGCAGCCCCACTTGTGTTCCGTCAGCATGGAGCTGCTGGGCATAGGTAGGCAAAACGGGAATTATCAGACCAAAACCAACCAGATCGATAAATACGGTAAGAAAGATGAGCAACAGCGGTGCTCTTCCTTTTTTCTTCTCGTCTTTTGAAAGCACGTCTTTTGGCTGGGATTCCGTATTCATCATTGGTTCTTGTCAGAGCTTGCTTGCCTTGCAGAAAGTGCAAGTCCGGCCTGCTACGATGTGATAGGCAAGGCTCTGATATTAAGCCGAAAACGCAGGAAAGGTTTGGTCGCTGCCACGTGTGGTAATTAAAAGTTATATAAGGCCCTAAAGGCCTTTCCTGCATGCCAAAGGCGATTGGCACCCCCAGTTAGTAGAGGCTGAGCCCTTACAACAGCAGAATGAAGCTTTGTCTGATCTGCAATTTTCAGACCGCGGCCGACGGACAAGATATCTGTCCGCGAGACGGATCATCCATGGTTACTGTTGGCGACGACCCCTTGCTGGGGCTGGTTGTCGAAGGCCGCTACCGCATCGAGTCCGTAATCGGGCAAGGTTCGGCCGGAACTGTCTACAAGGCGATTCAAGAGCTTATTGGGCGGGAAGTGGCGATCAAGGTGCTCCACGACTATCTGGTGTCGGACGACGAATTCATCAAGCGTTTTCGCCAGGAGGCGAAAGCCTCAAGCAGGCTGAGCCATCCGAACATCATCACTATCTACGACTTCGGCGTTTTGCCCAAAACCGGTCGCCCTTATATTGCCATGGACCTTTTGCGGGGAACACCGCTATCCGATGTGATCACGGAGCAAAACCACCTGCCTCTGGAAGAAGCGATTCCCATAATGACGCAAGTCTGCTCGGCGCTGGGGGAAGCTCACCGCCAGGGTGTGGTTCACCGCGACGTCAAGCCCGAGAATATCGTTCTTGTCGACCGGAGCGGACAGCATCATTTCCCGATTGTGGTCGACTTCGGCATTGCCCGCCTCGTCCAGGAAGACGCCGATATCGCCAAGATAACAAGAACAGGCACTGTCTGCGGTTCACCAACTTATATGAGCCCGGAGCAGTGCACCTCCAGCAAAGTCGATCACAGAAGCGATATTTATTCGCTCGGCATCGTCATTTACGAGACACTGACCGGCACCGTTCCTTTCATGTCGGACGAGCTGGCCAAAGTGATGGCCATGCATCTCACCGATCCGCCAAAGCCTCTCAATCAGGTGCGCCTCGATCTTCGTTTTCCGGACAGGCTGGAAGAGGTTGTGAACAAGGCTCTGGCCAAAAATCCGGACGAAAGATACCAGAGCATGGAAGAGTTCTCGGATGCTCTTGCCGAGGCTGCCAAATCGCAGGACAAGCCTCATCCATCGCTTTCCGTTTCGCAACCGCTGCCTGTGATTGAGCCTGGACCTCTGGCGAAGAGTGAAGATTTCGGCGGCCAGAAGCATTCCTCTGATAAGAACAGCAGAGAATTCATCCATCCCAAGCATTCAACTAAAGATTTGGCGACAAGGGCATTGGAGGAGCTGGCTCAACGGACGTCCGGTCAATACGAAGAAATCGAGGCCGCTGCCAAAGCAGCATCAATTGCTCAGCAAAAGAAATCGAGCCCGCATTATCAGAAGAGCCGGAAAGGCCCGGGGCTAATCGGCCGGCTGATGCAAGTCGGCTTCCCCGTCCTGATTGGCATTTGCATCGCCGTTGGTGCCGTGATGTTCGCCACCGGTGCTTTCACCAGCAGGCCGTCCCTGAAGAAGGCGACGGTAGCCGATGCCGAGGCTCTTGTTCGCGAAGGAAAAGCAGAGCAAGCTATTCCCATCATTGAAGTTTTGA
This sequence comes from Candidatus Obscuribacterales bacterium, assembly GCA_036703705.1. Lineage (GTDB taxonomy): Bacteria > Cyanobacteriota > Vampirovibrionia > Obscuribacterales > Obscuribacteraceae > DATNRC01. The sequence goes on along the minus strand of DATNRC010000644.1, from coordinate 6,761 downwards.
AGCAAGCAAAGTTGAGCGGCAAGGACAGAGAAAGAATCAACAGCCTGTACATTCAGCTGGCAAAACAATATGCCAACAAAAAGGATTACGACGAAGCCATATCCTGGCTGGGCAAAGTGTCAAGCAAATCGGCGCATTACAAGCAAGCAAAAGATCTTTTGAGGCAATACAAGCGCAAGACTTAGCAATCCCAGGGCGCTGATTTGCCCGCCGCCTAAGCCTCAGCAAAAGCACCAATGCGGCGGAATTTATTCTGCCTGTCGCGGCGAATCTCCTCAGCCGAATGTTTGGAAAGCTCCTCGAGCTGCTGGATGATGGCGCGCTTGGCATTTTCCGCGGCCACATCATAATCATGATGTGCGCCTCCCAGAGGCTCGTCAATCACGCCGTCGACAATGCCCAGCTGCATGATTTCCCGCGCCGTCATCTTCATTGCCTGACACGCTTCCGACACCTTATCCGCGGACCGCCAGAGGATTGAGGCACACCCTTCAGGAGAGATGACGGAATAAACTGAGTGCTCGAGCATGAGGATGCGATTGGCTACGCCTATGGCAAGAGCGCCACCGGAGCCGCCCTCACCGGTGACCACGGCAATGACCGGCACAGTCAGCCCGGACAGCTCGAGCAAATTTACCGCTATGGCCTCTGCTTGATTGTGCTCTTCCGCTGTCATGCCGGGATAGGCACCGGGAGTGTCAATCAAGGTGACCACGGGGAGGCGGAATTTCTCGGCATGATGAAAAAGACGGAGCGCTTTTCTGTACCCTTCGGGCTGAGGCATGCCAAAATTGCATTGCTGCTTGTCTCTGAGCGAGCGCCCTTTTTGCGTGCCGACAGCAACGACTCTCATCGCGCCCATATGAAGCAAACCGCAAACAAGGGCCGGATCGTCGGCGCCTTTGCGATCGCCGTGCAATTCGATCCAGCAAGCATCCCAACGCTGGAAATAATCACGCGTGTAGGGCCTTTGCGGATGCCTGGCAATGGCCAGATGGTCGATCGCCCGCAGTTTCGAATAAAGCGAGCGCCTCAGTTGATCGTATTGCTTTTGCAAGCGTTCGATGTCGCGATCGAGCTCGGGATGATCGGCAAGCTGTTTTTCCAGGGCATCGATCTGCTGGGCGAGAAGCTCCAGGGGTTGCTCAAACTCAAGTGGAACGGGCTTCTTATCCAATCGTATCTACCTCACGCCTTTAAAGAATCCAAATTCGAGTCATGATTTCTTGGCCGTGGTCACAGTTTTCCGGTCTTTGCGCTCCACAAACGCCGGTGCAGGCGAGGGCGGCTGGTGAAAGCGGATCAAGCGGGCAACTGTCTCTTTGAGGGCCTGACGCTCGACGACGAGATCCACCTGCCCGTTCTTCATCAGATATTCCGCCGTCTGGAAATCGACCGGCAGTTTTTGTTTTATAGTCTGCTCGATAACGCGCCGGCCGGCAAAACCGATGCGTGCCCCGGGCTCGGCAATGATGATGTCTCCGAGCATGGCGAAGCTTGCCGTTACGCCACCATAGGTGGGTTCAGAAAGAATGGATATGTAAAGCAGACCCTCATCGGCGAAGGTTTTCAATGCCGAGCTCGTCTTGGCCAATTGCATGAGGCTGAGTATGCCTTCCTGCATGCGCGCGCCGCCTGAGCTCGAAACCAGGATGAGCGGCAGTTTCTTCTCCTGCGCACGCTCGGTCAGCCGGGTCACCTTCTCGCCGACGACGGAGCCCATTGAGCCGCCGAAATGCCCAAAGTCCATCACCCCTAGCGCAGCCTTCAGTGAGTCGATTTTGCACAAGCCGGTGATGATCGCTTCTTTCAGTCCCGATTTTCGCGTCGCTTCGGCCTGGCGGTTGGGATATGAATCCGTATCAAAAAACCCGAGCGGATCAGTCGAGACCAGGTCCGGATCAATTTCTTCGAAAGTGTCTGGGTCGGTGAGCTGCTCGATGCGTTGCAAGGCACCGATGCGAAAGTGATATTGGCATTTGGGGCAGACGTGCAAATTATTTCTCAGGTCTCGCGTATAGAGAAGCTCGCGACACTGAAAGCACTGCGTCCAAAGCGCGCAATATTCTTCAGTGGTCAGCGGCTGCTTTACAAGATGAGTCTCGTTTCGCTTCTGCCTGCTGGCGAACCACTCCTTAAGATCCATGCTCTTTTTGCATCCCCTGAAAACTCTCGCGCCCACGCCGAGTGCGTTGAAGCCTCAACTGGCGCTACGTCGTCTGTCGCACGCCAATCAAGAGCTTGCCGGAATAGCCGATGATTATATCACCGTCTATCGGCTATTTTAATGTAGGGTTCTGGTATAAGTTTTCTTTGACGCTCAACTATGCAAGCACTAATTACAACACGCGCAAGCGCTGATTGTCGGGTCAACAAGCACCTCACTGTCCGGTCCGCAAGCGCTGATTGCCGGGTCCGCGCAATGCCCGGGCGCCTGCAGAAACTCAAGCAAGATGCGAATACCGAGGCTTTTCATAAATCCTTCTCAAATTGACCGCGGCAAAAACTTAGCGATCATTGAGGACGAGGGACAGATGCATCAGCTAAAAAGCGTGTTGCGCCTGGGCAAGGACTCAGCTGTCGATTTGCTGGACGGAACCGGCAAGCTCTACAAATGCAAATTGACAACGCTGAGCCGCCAGGGTTTTCGGCTGTCCATCGAGGAATGCCTGGAGCTCGAGACTTCAGGCTGCGCGGTCACCGTAGCTCTCCCGCCTCTTAAAAGCGGCCGCTTCGAATGGGCAATTGAGAAATTGACTGAGCTCGGTGTGAGCAAAATAGTTCCTCTCATAGCAGAAAGATCAGTTGCAAAGATAGGGCGTGCGGGCAGGAAGGAGCGGGCAAGAGAAGGAATCCCGAACGAGCCCGCTTCAGGCAAGGCTAGTCGCTGGCAAAAAATTGCGCGCGAAGCCGCTGAACAATGCGAAAGGCCGACGATACCACAGGTGGTTAAGCCGCTTACCCTGGAAGAGATATTGTCGGAGACCGGGGAGCGAATGAATGCCGTCAAATTGATGTTGTCCGAACGCAGTCAGGCTGCGCATCTCAAAGATATTCTTTGCAACCTCCCGGCGCCCCCGGAGAGCGTGCTTGTCGTTGTTGGACCCGAAGGCGGATTTAGCGAACGAGAATTCGCGCTCGCATCTGAGAGCAATATAAGATTTGCCACTTTGGGCAAGCGCATTTTGCGATCGGAAACTGCAGCGATATGCAGCGCATCTCTAATCGGCGCATTTTGGAACACCTGAGAGAATAAAGCACTTATCGACAAGCGCAGCGGCCGCCGGAGGCCCGAATTTCAGTCTCCACCTGGCACCACCTGTGGAGACTGAAACCAACTCACCAATAGCCCAAACAGATTGGCGAAGGATATAATTTGACACCACAGGTAGTCACAACCAGAGATATCTCCGACATTGCATGAGCTCGCTGCCGCCCCACGGAGGGCGATCCTTGAAAGACTTGCTGGGCAGGAGTCTCGAGCAGCGAGCAGCAATCGGCGCTGGTGCTTTTGTGGTACCACTCGCATGGAAAGAAGGGGCAGAAAATTTTCGTCAGCGACTTGACAAATTCGGCATTTCCAAGTCTTATAGTAGACGTTCTAAAGGTCATTTGCGGTGACGCCCGTTTGCTCACAGGAAGGCATGAGTGTGGCTGACAACCTGGCTCGCATCCGAAGTAATTTGGGCAACCGTCCAGTAACCCTGATTGCTGTGACGAAGAACGCCACCATTTCTCAAATCGCGGAGGCCTTCGAAAATGGAGTCACCGAATTTGGTGAAAATCGCATTCAAGACGCCTTCGATCGCCGCCAGGCATTGCCTGAGGCAATCGCTTCCCACGTCAATTGGCATTTTATCGGTCATTTGCAGACCAATAAAGTGAAGAAAGCAGTGGGCCAGTTCACGCTCATACACTCAGTCGACTCAACGAGACTGGCAAATGAAATTTCCAGTGAAGCGGTCAAAAAGAAAGTGGTGCAACCTGTACTAATTCAGGTTAAGATATTGGCGGATGATACTAAATCTGGTTTCACCCCAGAGGAAATTAGAAAGGAGTTGCCCGCCATACTAAAACTCCCCAACCTGAAGGTTGAGGGTCTGATGACCATCACTCCCCTTTCGGATGAGCGATCGGTGTGGCAAAAGTCCTTCAACGGGTTGAGGCAACTGCGGGATGAGCTGCAACAGGAGCACTCTATCGAGCTCAAGGAGCTGTCGATGGGGATGACTTCTGATTGGCAAGATGCCGTTGAATGCGGCGCCACAATGATTAGGTTAGGCAGAGCTGTTTTTGGAAACTGAGACCCCGACAGGGTCTTCATTAGGATAAGGGTAAGGATTTAGGCGACTGAAGGGTAAGGAGGACGCAAGTGAGCATAGTTCAAAAGTTTAAGAGCTTCTGGTTCGGTCCCGCGGACAATTACGATCGTGAAGACTTCGAAGATTTATTCGAAACATCTGACGATATATATGCCACTAATGGTCAACTGGCTCTCGATAAAGCTCCAGTAGACAATGTCAAGCCGGCGAGACAGATAAGCCCGAGCAACAAAGTGGTCGACCATCCGAGCGCGGCACCGGCCAGTGAAGTACTGGTAATCGAGCCTCGCCAGTTTGAGGAATCGCTGGAAATCGTGGAGCATTTGCGGTCGCGCAAATCCGTTTTGCTCAATCTGCATATGCTGGACAACGAAAACTCTCAGCGCGTAGTCGACTTTCTCTCCGGCGCCTGCCATGCCATTGACGGGCATCAGCAAAGAATCGGCGACGGTGTCTTCTTGTTCGCACCATCTTCGGTGATCATCAGTTCGGAATCCTCCTCCTCCAAGGCAATCAAAGACGCATTCTGGAACAACAAAACCCAGGCGCTCTGAGAGATTGGGAAAGCGAGCCGGGATTCGGGCAGAAATCTTCTTAAGCGAATCCGAATAGGACGAATAAACAAGGTAACTCCGGCAAACAGGGAAACCGATCGGCAATCCAGGAAACACAAGAAACCGCCCTTACAAGGGCGGTTTTCTTATGGCGCGGAAACGAATCAGCCCCGGCTGATGGTCTAAAGGGGCCGTACTACATAAAAGCGCTGGCAAACCAATAATTAGGATTGGCGGCCACCTTGTTGACGTAAATGGAAAAGTGCAAATGCGGCCCGCTGGCACGGCCTGTCTGCCCTATCTTGCCTATGAGCTGCCCGCGTTTTACGATTTCACCTTCCTTGACCAAAACCTTCGACAGGTGGATATAGAAGGAAACAACCCCCTGCCCGTGATCGATGGCGACGGTATTGCCATGCAGCCGCCATCCGGTGCGGGCGATGATCACTTTGCCCGGCGCGCAGGCCGCAACCGGAGAGCCAAGACCACCGGCGAAGTCCAGCCCTGAATGGAAATAGTCCTTGAGCAGCTTGCCGTTGACCACACGCCTGAGCCCAAAGCCTGATGACACGCGGGCCTTAGACGGCCTGACAAAATTCGTGCGCCAATGGCGTTGGCAGGAGAGTGTTGCCTTCGCCGCCTCGACTGCTTCCTCCTCCCCGGGAGACATTTTGAAGTTGTCTTTGCCCCTGGGCAACCTCAAGTATTGCAACGGAAATTTCGCATCCACGACCCTCAGCTGAAGAGCCTGATCGCCTACCTTTAGAGAATATGCACCGGGGTCGAGGTCGGCTGGAATTGAAACCAGTCCTTTATAGACTGCTCGCTCCTCGCTCTGGGAGCGGGCCGGAAACATAGGGTAGCTCTCACCGTTGAATATCACGGACGGCGCTTCCGCCCTCCCTTTGGAAGGGGTGTCATCGGTGACGGTGACTTCGATTGTCTGTCCTTGCTTGGGAGTGAGGCTCGATACCTCGACATCCTGAGCAAAAGCCGGAGCACTTGCGAGGATACAAAAGAGAGCAAGCATTCCAGAAAGGACGTTGTTCTTTCTCAAATGCATTCTTGTGTTGTGTTCAAGAAGGAGTTACTTCTTCTTCTTTTCAGGCTTTGCTTCGTTGGGAACCAGGCGATCAATTGCATCGTTGAGGGCTTCGACCTTCTCGAGAGGAATGGCAACACCTTTTTTGGTGGGTTTCTCTTCTTGGTCTTTGTCGAGGTACCACTCGCGGATATGGAGATACTTCGTTCCGCGGTATTCGCCTACGTAGACGTTGATCGTCTCGCCACGGGCTTTCTCGTGTACGGTAATGCGCTCTTCCAGCGAGCCTGTTTTATCGTTCGGGCCCATGCGTCCGATTGCATCTCTCAACGCTTCGCATTTGTCGACCGGAAGTGCGATTCCCTTTTTGGTGGGCTTCTCTTCCTGATCCTTATCGAGATACCACTCTCTAATGTGAAGGTATTTCGTGCCGCGGTATTCGCCGATATAGACGTTAATGGTCTCCCCTCTTGCTTTTTCGTGAACGGTAATTCGCTCTTCCAATGGAAATTCCTCCTAAGTTTCGAATTCAGTGCTACCGTATCGACCTGGTTACCTCATCCACTTAATCAGTTTTGATTAAGCTAATACTTATTTCAGTATATACATATCTGAATATGATCTAGATCTGATAATCGATCTTCTTGTGATCACTTAATTGTTTATCTGTCACTTAAACCAAGCTACTAATGACGCAATTCATTGACCAGGCGCGGATTGATGTCCGTTCAGGCGACGGGGGAAACGGTATTGTCGCCTGGAGACGAGAGAAATACGAGCCCATGGGCGGCCCGGCAGGCGGCAACGGCGGGCGAGGCGGGCACGTCTACCTCGAGGCGACAC
>DATNRC010000643.1:0-3781 GCA_036703705.1 Candidatus Obscuribacterales bacterium | reverse complement strand
CCGCCTATGAAGCGCACGGAAACTATGGCGTGAAGTACGATCTTACATTCCCATTGTTCAATGACACGAATGAGATGAGAACAGTAGAGATGATTATGGAAACACCTGTCAAAACGGACAAAGCATTGGAAAGCCTGACGTTTTTCGATCAGCCTCCTTCCCGCGCGCACTTTCGCGGAACAGTCAAATTGACATATCGTGACGACCGGGGCAAACGAGTGCAACAGTATTGGCATCTCCTGCAGCAACAGGGGCAGCCAGGTCCTGCACTCGTCACGCTAAGGCTAAAACCGCGCTCCAAACGCAACATCAGACTAACGCTCTTCTATCCCCCTGACGCTACGCCACCACAGGTAGTGACACTGAGATCGAGCCGCTGACAATGCTGTCACATAGCCAGATTCCGCAAAATACGCCGGACTTACTCACTCTTTTCCTGGCTTCAGTCCCAGCAGCATCGCTCCAACAACCAGTGCTGCCATGGCAAGCGTTGCACCCTGTGCGGAGAGAGTCTCTATCTTATTCACATGACACCAGAGGTAGAGGCCGTTGTGCGCCATATGCAAGCACATGGCAGGAAAAATGGAGCCACAGCGCAAGACCATCCAAGTCAAGAGAAAGCCGAGAAGAGCAGTAGGGGCAAAGCGGAAAAGGCTGAGATGGAACAAGCCGAAGAGCACGCCGACAAGCAAGATTACGCCCGCTTTCGACATGCGCTTTTTCATGACGCCGAGCACCAGTCCTCTGAATAAAATCTCTTCGCAGATAGCCGGGAGCATCGCGATCACCAAGAAGACCTGCCATAAAGGCCTCCCCGGCGGCACGATCAAAAGCATCATTTGCTTTGCATACTCTTCGCTGTATGGCAAAACTTCACTCTGCGCCTCCATCAATGCCGTCGCTAAATAAACGGTCGTGAAGGATAGGAGCAGCCCGGCAACAAGATAAGCAATGCGCGTCTTGTTGAAGGAAAGCGTTTGCCGCAAAGGCAGCTTCTGCCATTTGATAAACAATATGGCCGGGGTCAATATCAAAACAGTTTGCGTTATGGCATTGCCTTTGAGCGGATCCCAGAGCGTTGCCAATTGACCGCCGTAAAACAAAAGCATGAAAACAACGCCGAAAAACACCGCCAGTTCCCGCCCGTAATCTCCGGTCGCCATCTTCAGGCGAGGCGATTGGGCGACACCGAAAAGCAGGTCTTCACGGTCGAGAAGATCTGCCGCAGCACGAACTAAAAACCATCCGTAAAAGGTACATGTAGCCAGAGTAATGAGAATCCACGGCCATTGATAGGTGCCTTCCAAAACCTCCTTAAGACAAATGGATGTGTTGGCAATGGGAACGAAGGCAGCGATTGACGCCAAGGTCACGTCCGGCAGATTGCTTGCCGAAGCCATCAAGAGCGCGATGATGATGAGAGGGAAAAAGTAACCCTGGCCCTGCTGAAAAGTCCTTGTCCAAGCCGCCACGTACATGGAAAGTGCGCTTATCAGCACTGTCAGCGGCAATGTGATCAGAGCGACAATGAAAGCCGAGGACAGTGAGAAATCAGATCGATAGTGGGCCCGCGTGAGCATGTGCGTAACCGGCTCCACATGCACAGTCAGATAGACGCTCGCTAAGCCCATAATTGTAGCCACCAGTCCGGTCAAAACAACAACGGCGATTTTGCCGAACATTACTGTTTCTCTCCTCACAGGCGCCACCAAAAGCAGTGCCAGCGTGCCGCGCTGCCTTTCGCCCGTTATCAGATCGAGCGCCGGATACATGGTGGCGATGAGTATCATCAGCACCATAAGGTAGGGAATTGACTGCGCGACAACGTTCTTGTTCTTTTTCTCCTCGGGCGCCGTGTCCACATAATTGACACGCACATTGCGCTCCCATGTGTCACCGAGCCCAAGGGCCTCCAATCGTCTCGAGACGCACATCCGCCTGAAGTCACCCAGCGCCGAGTAAAGGCGAGAGATCGCAAAGAGCACGTTTTCCCTCGTCGTGTCAAACACGACACGCAATTTCGGCAAATTGGAAACATTCTGCTTGCTGCTTCGGTCAGAGAGAGCGTCAGAAGAGATCATCGCATTCAATTCATCGGGAACAATGAGCACAGCATCTACAGCTCGTCTCTTCAGCTCGGAAGAGTACTCGGATTTCTTCAGCATGGCAATCCGAAATTGCTTGTCGGATTGCAGCCGCTGCGTCAGCAATGGACAGTCACCGACGATCCCCAATTTAATCTGCGCCTTGCCCATGCCTTCGATTGTGCTCTGAGCCATGGTGGCAGGAAACACCAGAAAAAACGGATAAAAGACGGTGGGGATGAAGATCATCATCAAGAGGGTGCGGTAATCGCGCAACACATCTTTGAGTTCCTTCAGAAAGACAATCGACGTCTCAGACGAGTTCATCGATCTTCTCCTCCACTACAGCCAGGAAGATGTCTTCCAGATAGTGCTCGCCCGTTTGTTTGCGCAGCTGTTCCAGCGTGCCCATGGCAAAAATGCGGCCTTTGTGAATGATGCCGATGCGGTCGCACAGCTTCTCCGCCTCGCTCATGATGTGTGTGGAAAAGACGATGCACTTGCCGCGTTCTTTACACTCGCGAATAAATCGGTGAGTAGCCTGACTGGTTATCACATCCAATCCGCTAGTCGGTTCATCAAGGGCCATCACTGGCGGATCATGCACTATGGCACGGGCAATCGAGACTTTCTGTTTCATCCCCGTCGAGAGCTTTTCACAACGTGTGTCCGCAAAGCCGGATATCTCGAAAACCTCAATCAGCTCCTCGATGCGCTCTTTCAACTTGCTCTCGGGATATTTGCTCAGTTGTCCGAAGTAGGTCAGAATCTCACGCGGAGTAAGGCGCTCGTAAAGACCGGTCTCGGCGGACAAAAATCCAAGCCCTCTTCTTACGGCCTCGGGATTCTCGCGTATGTCATAGCCGTCGAGCACAACGGTCCCCGAGTCTGGTTTGAGAATGGTGGCAATCATCCGCAATGTGGTCGTCTTGCCGGCACCATTAGGTCCCAAGAGTCCGAATATCTCGCCCGGCTCGCATGAAAAGCTGACATGATCTACAGCCGGAAACTCTCCTCTTTTGGGATCGTAAAAATGCTTCGTGACTTCTCGCACCTCGAGGCTCATGACACTTTCCCCCTCGCTGCGAACCTCAGGATTTGCTGATGCCCGAGCGCGAATGATTCCGTGCGCACGAGCGAGTTGAGCATGAAGAGCATTGCCGCTATCAGAAAGCCACTTTCGAATACGGTGATGAACACAGGCAATAATTCCGCATCACCCCTTACCGCGGACTTTACCCACAATACGAGATTGAGAATGGGAATGAGGGAGAGGGCAGTGTTGAGCGAAATTCCCGGCAGCAATCCGAAGAGCGGAATTGGTGATACTATGAGCAGTGGCACCGTCAAGATGTTCTGCGCTTCTTTGAACGAGCGGGTGAGCGCACTGAGGAGGGCAAAGCACGCAGATATCAGTCCGGCGAATAAAAGAGTGGCAACTGTAAGACAGAGCAGGGTTTCAGGCGGAAGCAGCTCGATGAGACGCGACATTCTGCCGAATCCGCTCACCACTTTGGCTTGACTGAGGGCAAGAGCGGCTACAAGCCCCATGCCGAAGAAGTTGAGAACTCCGGAGACGAGCGCCACGGCCATGACGCAGAGGAATTTCCCGGCTACCAGCACTTCCGTTTTGACGGGAATCAAGAGCGTGCTTTCAAGGGTTTTCTTCTCCCGTTCTTCGGTGAAAGCGCAAATGG
>DATNRC010000642.1:0-3336 GCA_036703705.1 Candidatus Obscuribacterales bacterium | reverse complement strand
ATCCGAAAGCAGATGCTTGCAGGGCCTGAACGGTCTGTTCCATATCGGCGTCAGGCATGATGATGATGTGATTTTTTGCGCCGCCGGCAGCCTGGACGCGTTTGCCGTTTTTCGTTCCCAGCTCATAAACATGCTTTGCTACCGCGGTCGAGCCGACGAAGGATATTGCCCGCACAAGCGGATGCGTGAGCAAGGCGTCGACGCAGTCGCGGCCGCCGTGCACGATGTTGAACACACCTTTGGGCAAACCTGCTTCCGCCAGAAACTCCGCGATGAGCAAACTCGTAAGAGGCACTTTCTCGGACGGCTTGAGAACGAAAGTGTTGCCGCAGGTGATGGCGATCGGATACATCCACAGCGGCACCATCGCCGGGAAATTGAAAGGCGTAATGCCGGCGCACACACCAAGCGGGTGACGCACGGTTTCGCAATCTACATTGCGGGCAATGTTTTCTATTGATTCGCCGGTAATGAGACTGGGAATGCCGCAGGCGAATTCCACCACCTCAATTCCACGCTGCACTGACGCGCGGGACTCGGCGAGCGTTTTGCCGTGCTCGCGTGTCACGGAGCGGGCGATGTCCTCATAATTGGCTTCGAGGAGGCTCTTGAAGCGAAACATGATGCGCGCGCGCTCCACGACGGGCACTTCCCGCCAGTCGGCAAATGCCCTTTGGGCTGCCTGCACGGCTCTGTCGACATCGTCGGCGCCGCCCATTGGAACTCTGGCGATGAGCTCGCCAGTGGAAGGGTTGTTTACGTCACCAAATTCCGTTGCCTTCGAGTCGACCCATGCACCGTCAATCAGCAGTTTGCACGTGGTAGCGACGTTACCCTGTGTAACGACCATTGCCAAATCCTCCGCCAACAAAGGTTGTTTTGATGGCGATAGAATAGCGCTCTTCTATCCTGCTGACAACCGTTCGACAGGGGTCTCACGCGCTTAATCGGGCGCTTGCAATCTCGTCCTCGTCTGCATGCTGTTCCGAAAAGCGCATGGACAGACGCATTCTCGTCGTTTGCGGGAAGTCTTCCCGTCAATACTAGATGTTTCTAAGGAATCATTTTGCATTCATCAGCGAGCAATTTTGTGGGGCTCGCAGAATGTCAGTCAAGACAAGCATGAAATTGCTCGATCGATGAAAGACTGTGATTCTCCCCGGCAATCATTTTTCCTCAATTGTGGTTGGGCGATCAATTGTTTCCGCTGGCGCCGGCTGCGATTCTCCCCGGCAACCATGCAGGTCGATTTTGATTTTGAGAAGAATCGCTTTAGGCGGTGTTGCCTAATCCGAACTGCCTGAGAAGACGTTGTAGTCGAAAGTGAATTGAATGTCGACCTTCTCCGGCGAGCCGGCGGGAAGAGGCGAGAAGGGCGCGCTCTTTTCCACAGCTCTCAAAGCCGCGTGATCGCTCACGGACGATCCGGATGAGTGCTCAAGTCTCAAATCGGATAGCCTTCCATCAGCGTAGACTTTGAACAAGACTGTGACTCGTTTGGGTTCGAGCGATTTGGGCGGGTACCATTGCCTTTTGATTTTCCGCTGCAAGTCCGCCATGTAGGGTCCGAAGTCGACGTCTGCCTGAACTTCTCTTGGCGTATCTTCTGTCGCCGGCTTGATCGGCTCAGGCGTTGCTGTGACTGGAAGCGAGCAGACCTCAATGGCGGGTTGATGGTGCACATAACTCCAGATGACCGATTTGCCGAAAAGCGCATACTCAAGCTTTGCCAACTGGTCGCAGCGGGCGATGGATGAGCTGCTGCCGTCGTACAACAAAACGGTGGAAAAGAAAGCCAGTGAGAAGAGCGCTGCCGGAATGGGCAGTGCCCAGCCAATCCAGCGTATTATCTTTTGAGCTCTCAGGCTCAGCACGTCAACCGAACTGCCCACAAGGAAGCGGTCCCCCTTAAAGAAGTTGACGACTGCCAGCATCGCTAATACCGAATATGCGGCGGCAAGAGTGACGAGGAGCGCGTGCGAAAAGACGCCGCGGTCGTATGTCACGGCAATCCAAATGAATGCCGACATCGCGAGCGAGAATATGAACGGACGGGCAAGCGACAGCAAAAAATTTTTGACTCTTTCCCTTTTCATGGCTGTGACCCTCAAACTTGTTGATTGCTAGTCTTGCTTGTTGTGTTGCGCGTTGCCGCCCCATGCCGTCCATCCGTCGGCATCGGGATTGCCGGTCTTAAGACAAATCAGCATGCCGTCCGATGTTCCGACGTAGACATTGCCGCCTGCAAGTGAAGGTTGCATAACTACGGGTGAACCCGTGGCGTAAGAAAAGCTGAGCTCGCCTGTCTTTTGATCGAGGGCCACCAGGTGCCCTGATTGACTGGCGAGATACATGTTTTTTCTGCCCAGTGAAGGAGGAGAAAATACTTGGATGTCTGATCGCACATTCTTGCCTTTTACCTGTGCCTCCCAGTTCAATTGCGGTAACGCGCGCGATGGCGACGATTCAACCCATTCGTCGCCACCCCTGGCCAAGGAAAAGGATTGAATGGTTTGTCCTTGCGCGTTGAACGCAGTGCTGCCCTTGAGTGCCAGGCGAGGACCTTGATAGGCCCAGCCTGCGGCAACCGTATTGATATTGAGATTGCTCGCCGCTTTGTCCATTGCCGCCGCCGCTGGTGCCCCACCGCCAAAGCCTACGGCCGAATCCAGCGACATTGCTGCTTCCGGAGCTATTGTGCCATTGGCTGCGCCGGACAGATTATTGAGATATGGAGCGCTGCGTTGCCAAATCGGTGCTTTCTCAGCTCTTTTGCCGTCTCTTGAGTCGACAATTTGGATGCCTTCAAACAAATTGTTGTCCCGCTGCTCCTTCTCAGTGACCAGCACCCTGCCGTCTGCAATTACCGGCGCGCTTGTGCCCGCATGCGCTTTCTCCCACACTTTTGTGCCGCTGTCGGCCGCCATGCAAAAGGATGTGCCATCCTGACAGGTGAAGAACACTTTGTTGTCGTGAATGACCGGCGCGGAAATCACATCAGCTGTGATCGGTTGTTCCCACAGATGTTTTCCGGTCTTCAAATCAGCGCACAGCATGCGGTGGCGTTTGTTGGGATCATCTTTTATTGCTATCTTTTGATTGTGCGATCCTGCAGAACCGGCATTATTTGCGTTTACTTTGTTCAAGAACGGTGCATGATGCCCCCTCTGCCCCGCAGGATATGCGATGTACAGCTTGCCCTTGTAAATTGCCGGTTGGCTCATCAGAGGATCGCCGAGCCACTCTTGCCATGCCAGTTTTCCGGTTTTTGCATCGAGCACGTATACGGTGCAACTTTCGGTATTGAAAGCCACGAATCCATCCTCGACGACTGCA
>DATNRC010000641.1:0-8268 GCA_036703705.1 Candidatus Obscuribacterales bacterium | reverse complement strand
GTTGCTCAGACTTCATGCCGCCCTGCGCCACTTCAGCCGCCAGCTGCCGCACTTCCTGAACTTGCTTGAACTCCGGGCTGCCGGCTTTCATGGCTCGCTGAACGTCATCGAGCGTGTTGCCCATATCGTCGAGCGTGCGTCGCGTCGCGACGAAACCTTGCTCAACGCGCTCCATGACGGCCGCCCGATCGGCCAGGCGCGTAAGATCGTCAACCTCGACGCCTGCCGCCTTGGCAGCTTTAACAGCCTTTTGAAGATCGTCAACTGTATGCGTGCCCTTGCCCATGCCTTCGGCAGCTTCGCGGATGACCTTGAGCGCTTCCGTTTGCTGCACGCCTTGAGGGACTTTCGTTTCCACAGCCTTGAGGATATCGTCTCCGCCGCGCAGGCGCGCCGCTTGCTGGCCAAGATCGTCGATGTGTTGCGTGAATTTCGGCGCGAACGTCTCAACGACTTTGGGCGAAATCTTGGCTGATTGCTCAGTGAGGACGACTCTTAGATCATCGAGCCCTGCTTCGCCCTTCGTGACCTTCTTAGCGACATTTTGAATCGTCTCCAGCGCCTTAACCTCATCAGCGCCGTGCCCGCCTTTCTTGATCAGGCGCTCGACCGTCTGAGAAAGATCGCCGGCCATGGTTCTTGTTCCGTTGGCCACATCTTCGAGGGCATGGATACCGGTCGTTCTCACGCCGGCTGCCGCGCCGTCATCCGAGAGCGTAAGGAAGCGTTTTGCTCCAGCCGTAGTAGCCGTCGGCGTTTCGCGCTTGATGAAATTGACGAAGCGGCGACCGCTGCTGACCAGTCCGGCCGATTCCCCGGTTGCCACTGTAGGAGCACCAATGCCGATTGTATCTGCCATCCATACCTTGCCGCGCTGCAAGGCGTTTCTCGACGTATCGACAACGCGCGTGGTAAACGAAGGAGCCGCTTCAGTAAGCGCCGGAATGAGCGTCCTGCCCTTAGGAGCAAGAGTGGCGGCGTCGCGGCCGACAACCGGTGCCACATTGTCCAATTGATTGGCGCCGGTGCGGGTGATGAGACCAACGCTCTCAGACACCTTTGCCACCTGACCGAGCTCGGTGGAAAGGCTGCCTGTCTTGCCCGACACCTGCTGGGCTACGCGAAGGGCGCGAAAGTCTTTGCCGACATTGGCCAATTTGGAGGCTTGCGAGCCACCCACATAGAAGGAAGCGGCAAAAGCGCCGGTTTGACCGATGGTGTAAAGCCTTTGCTCCCAGGGACCGGTGGTCAGGTTTTCCCAGTATTTCTCGGCTGCAATGCCGATGTTCTTGCGACCCTCTTCGGTCGTCAAGCCAACAGTGACCTTACCGACCTCATGCGCGGTGTGGGAGAGGTTTGCCGAGATGCTGCCGCCGTTTAAGTTGCCGACTGTGGCGAAAGCGGCTTCTTTGTCTAATTGCGCCTGGCTCTTCTTGAGCGGGCTGATGACCAGATCGACCGCGCCAGCCAAGAAGCCCCTGGGCGCCGCCGTGATCGTGCCCAGCAAGGTCGAATTATCTTTCTTCGGCTCGCTCGCCATCACCTCTTTCGAGTCTTCGATGGCTTGATTGAAACTGCTGCGGACGACGCTGCTGAAGTTAAGATTAGACGTTGGCTTTTCAGCAGGTTTTGGATCTGATGACGCGTCGACTGAGGGTGAGAACGTCGGTTCTCCCTCTGACTCCGAGCGGTTTCGTCCAAAAATCTTACTCATCGGTTCACTGCGACGCCTGTAACGTACACTCCTTCTTGGTTTTCGTCCTCACTGCCGTCGGCTTCCGCCGCACCATAGTCGGATTGGTTGAGCGCATCTATCCAGGTTGGCGGGGAATTTCGACACTTTTGCGCGAACTTTTAACCCAGGATAGCGCCAAAAATCCTGGGCAAAATGGGGAAATTACGCATGTCAGGGGGTGGCGTGTCTTCATCTGATGAGATTTAATGTAAAAACTAATCTATAAGATTAATTCCCTTATTGAGCCTTCTTTAAAACGCAGGCACACTTTTGGGACCGCACTGACGCAAGATAAATGACAATGCGCGAAGACATCGACACAATTCTGGAAAAGGACCCTGCCGCCCGCGGCTGGCTGGAGGTGGTGCTCTGCTATCCAGGCTTCCACGCCTTGCAGGCCCACAGGCTGGCTCACTGGTTCTACAAACGCCGACTTTTCACTCTCGCCCGCTTTATCTCCCATTTGAGCCGGATTTTGACAGGCATCGAAATACATCCTGGAGCCACCGTCGGACGCCGGGTTTTTATCGATCACGGCATGGGAGTTGTGGTCGGTGAAACAGCAGAAATCGGAGACGATGTCGTTATTTATCAAGGGGTGACTCTGGGCGCCGGCGTGGCCGCGCGGATGGGCGCCCGCACGCGCGGCAAAAAGCGCCATCCGACGCTGGGGAAGGGCGTGGTTGTCGGCAGCGGGGCGGAGATACAGGGTGATATTCACGTCGGCGATAACGTAAGAGTGGCATCCGGGTCGATAGTTCTCAAGGACGTGCCGCCTAATTCAGTAGTCGTCGGCGTTCCGGGCAGGGTTATCTACAAGGACGGAGTCAAGGTAGGCGATGCCGTGCCGGACATCGAAGCCGAGGCAATAAAGAGCCTGAAAGAACGCCTGGAGCGCCTCGAGCGGCTGGTAAATCGGGAAGGCAAAGAAGACTTCCGCCCGCACGAGGAGGCGCCGGTTGCCTCGCAAGCGGCATCGGATGAGGGAGATGCGAGCGATCCTATCAACGTCTTCCTCCATGGCGCCGGAATCTGAGACACCCGCTAAGTCTTGCCAATAGCGGGTAGAATAGTGCTGTCAGCATCTCTTGATGGGGTGGTCTCGACGTTTACCCTCAGGTCCGGCCGGGCGGTCGTGATTACGCAAGTGGAAAGGACTCTCGCATGGCAGACAGCGAGCTTGAAAAAGCATTTTCTACTCTGGCGCAAGCCCTTACATTGACAGAGTCTGAAATCACCGAAGAAATATCGGTGATTGAACAGCAGATTCAAGATCTGAAAGAGCGAATCATCCAACTGAACGGCAAGCAGCAGACTCTGGCTCACGATCGAGAATCGATTGCTGATATGTTCAATCGTTATCGTGACACCGGAGGCGGTGCCAGTACGACCCCGGTCGAGTTTTGACCATCTGCCGACGCCTTAACGAGAGAATCCGTGCCGTGCTCAACGAGCCGCATTTGACGAAAAAACTTATAATGCACTTAGCTTTCAAACGAGCTATGGCATTTGCCTGCCGCATCACCGAAAACCCCAAGAGCATCACATAATGCCCGGTATTTGCCCACTCTGTGGCTCAACGCTCAATCTAGGACTGAAATTCTGTGTCGTTTGCGGCAGATCTACGACGTCCGAAGAGTCGAGCAAAATGGGCGCCCTAAAGGGAAGCGGCGTCAGGCAAGCCGACATGACCGTCCGTCTTGATGATGAGATGGCCAATCAAGTTATGAAGAAGATGAAAACGCCCCTGCGTTTTCGTCGCGTGCGCAGCCTCTGGACGCAAGTTTTGTACATCCTGGTGGGTGTATCGCTTTTCTTTTGCGCCGTGCGATTTGTCCTCGATCTTGTCTTTCCGGGGCGAGTACAGCGCACTGTTCACGGCTTGATGCAAAGCCAGCCGGTCGCCAAATTGGTAAAAGAGATCAAAAACTCGACTGCGCCTGCCAAACCCAAACCAGCAAAGAAGAAACGCAAGCGCCGGGCGCAGCATTGACCTGAGAGTTGGACTCGAGGACGGAAAATCTCGCTAAGGCGTCTCGCCTTCTCTGGCGAGCCTCACGACGCCCATCTCAATCAAAAGCTCCAGCTCATGTCGCGACCAGGACTTGCGCACTTTGGGGGAATGATAGAGCGATGCGCGAATGAGCTTGTCGCCCGCGCTAGTTATCTCATAGAAGTACTCCTTCTCGTAATACGGCGGAGTCTTCACTTTGAGCAACTGCCCCTTTTTAAACTCTTCGCTCATCGCCTCCATTGTCCGACAAATACAACTTCAAATTTGCCCAGCGGCAATTGCCCGCCGCCCAATGTCGGCGGCAAGCTCGACATTGACGCCGCCATAGAGCTGGTACACTTTCGCATCGCGCATCAGTTTCTCGACGGGATATTCACGCGAATAACCATAGCCTCCGAATACTTGAACGGCATCGGTAGTGACGCGCATAGCCATCTCCTGGGCAAAGAGCTTGGCCAGCGAAGCCTCATCAAAAGCATTATCACCGCGATCGAGGAGCTCGCAGGCCGTATAGACAAGAAGCCGCGCAGCCTGAATATCCTTTGCCATGTCGGCAAGCATAAACGCCACCGCTTGATGATCCGAGATTGGACGCCCGAATGTATGCCGCTCCTTGGAATAGGCAATCGCATGTTGCATTGCCGAGCGGGCCAAGCCTGTCAAACCGGCAGCCATCAAGGCATAGGCGCGAGCAATAAAGGCAGGCAGCACTTCATTAGCTTTCTTTTCCTGGCCGATGAGATGCTCCTTTGAAAGAACAACACCATGCAATTCGACGACACTCGATTGAAGAGCCTTCCTTCCCAGCGTGCTTCTGGCGTCGCCAATCACGACGCCGTTCGACTTTGCCGGAACGACAAATAGTGAGAGCGGGGCGGCCGCATGTCCTCCATTTGCCGAAAGCGACTCACCATCCGGTGAAGCGGCAATGACGAACCATTCGCTTTGCGCGCCGTTAACAACGAGACCCTTGCCGCTCAGCTCAAAATCGCCGCCCTTTGCGCGACAGGAAAAATCCTCGCTGCTGCCCGAGAGTGAAAAAATTGACGGGGCAAAACCGGCGAGCAATGGTTGGTCGACCAGAGGCTTGAGGTAAGCTGTTTTCTGACTGCCAGAGCCGAACAGAAGAACGGGCAATTGCGCAATCGCGCTCGCCTCCGCACAGCCGGCGATGCCACTGCATCCGGAGGCAAGCTCCTCAGCAATGAGGCAGGCGTCAAACAGGGAAAGCGCGAGCCCACCAGCCTCATCCGGAATCTGCACATTGAGAAGCCCGCATTCCCATATCTTCTCGATAATCTGACAAGGAAACTCTGCCGTCTTGTCAAAATGCTCGGCACGCGGGGCAATTTCACGCTGGGCAAAATCGCGCGCCAGCTTCTGAAACTCTCTCTTTTCGTCCGTTAAATTGTATTCAACCATCGCTTCTCACCACTGTGCCCGCGGAAGGAAACAAATTCGATCCGATAACTTTTAGGTCGACTTACGCAAAGCTCAAATTGTATGCCTTTCCCTGACCGCTACGGGCAATACAGGCTGGCTCTAAGTCTGGTGGCACATAAAAAATTGCTTATGATAGCAAAGCGAGGCGCGATTGGCGGATTCTGAACACTCTCCACTTGACCATTAACCAACTGGTAGTCATGATTATGAACCGATGCGCACCGCTTGTCATGAGGCGTCGCAAGTACTCTCAACAGTGCTCCACGTGTTTCCATGTCTGTCCTCATCGCACCTTCCATACTCTCAGCAGACTTCGCCAATCTGGGCGCCGAGATCAAGCGGGCAGAAGACGCAAAGGCCGATTGGATTCACGTGGATGTGATGGACGGGCACTTCGTTCCCAATCTGACCATTGGCGCCCCCGTGGTGAAGAGCCTGCGCAAGCAGACCCGGCTGCCGTTGGACGTGCACCTGATGATCACAGATCCGGACCGATACCTGTCTGATTTTTCCGATGCCGGGTCGGATTACATCACCGTGCACGCGGAGGCATGCACGCATTTGCAGCGCACGCTCTCGCATATTCGCTCGCTGGGGAAAAAGGCCGGAGTGGCGCTCAATCCGGCCACTCCGGCTGCGGTGCTGAAGTATGTCCTGGACGACATCGATCTTGTGCTGGTGATGTCGGTAAATCCGGGATTCGGCGGGCAAAAGTTTATCCGCCAGGTTTTGCCGAAGATTTCGGAAGTCAGAGAAATGCTGCGTTCTCGCAAGCGCAGCGATGTTCATGTGTCAGTCGATGGTGGTATTGCCCCCGATACCGCAAAAGAAGCCATTGCCGCTGGTGCCGACGTGCTGGTGGCTGGCAAGAGTGTTTATGGAGCCCCTGATATTAAGGCGGCAATTGCCCAGATAAGGCAGGAGACTGTCTCGGTAAAATGAAGGAGTAACCGATGCCAACTTTAGACCTCACAAGATCAGGAAAGAGAAAGTTCAAGCCGCTGGCAATGGCTGCGGCATTGCTACTCCTCTCAACCATTCCGGCAGGCGCGAAAGATGAATTCATCATGGACACTTCATCGATCGGCCGCTCTACCAATGGCGTAGTGAGCTCGGACCAATTCCTCGAGCTCGGCGTTCCCACATCGAATGCTCTGCGCATCGAAGGCGAGCAGTCGCTGAGAATCGGCAACCTCGACAGAGCGATCATGGTCTTGCAGCGCTCGGTCGAGATGTCACCGCTCGACATGGACGGCAGAATTCTTTATGCCGAGGCTCTCGAGAAAAAGCTGAAGAGGCAGAAGGAAAAAGATCCGGTCCTCTACAACTTCATCGTCAAGCAGTGGTTGTATGTCGCCAAGAAAGCCGAATTTGTCGATCAGCAAATGATCGGCTCCAGCCATCTCATGGCGCTTACCGGCAAGCGTCCCGGAAGATTCGAAAGAGAAAAGACCTTCCTCGCTAAAGTGCTGTTGCCTGAAGACCAACCGATGGTAGCCCACAGCGGCAAGAAGAAAGAGAAAACAGAGTAGGTCGGCGCGCTCAAGCGTTTTTGTTTTTCGCCTTTCGTGCCTTCACCCACAGCACGATGTTTTTGATCATGCGAATGAAACCGTAGACGGTGGCACCGATACCAGTCAGCATCCAGGTGTACGGGGAGTGATATTCGGCAAGGTGCCGGCGAAGAGTCACCATCTCTTGACGCGGCAAATCGCCGTCCGGGAGATAGAAAGCAACCAGCAGAACGAAACCGATGATGACGTTGAGCACGCCGAAGACTATCCATGGCCAACTCGGTCTCCACACCCAGAGAAGCGGTATAAAGCCGATCAGCAAGAGAAAATCCGGCACCCAAATGAAGGGCGTTCGCGGTGGTATCACAAAGGCCAGAGCGAAGCCGGCTACCCACAACACCGCAGATGATATCGCGGCAGTTTTGTGCGCACCCGACTTGGGCTTCTTTTCCTTTTGCTTCTCGTCACTTTGATTGGCGTCTGCGCTCATTTTGCCACCGTTCTATATTGACTTTCAGCTCGCGAAGAAGAATGCGAATGTCATCTGGAATTTTCCCCGCGTCACTGAAATGCTCGCTCACAAATTTAGCAAAATCGACCTTATCAAAGGTGCCCAGACCTCTTTCTCTGAAGATGCGTTTGAGTGCCGGCTTGCGGAATTGATGACCGTCGAAATCCTCCATCCTCACGGCAGAGGATCCAACAAGGAAAGGCGAGTTTACGCCGCCGAGAGAGTCTATATACGCATTCAAAAGCTCAACAAAGAGTGGAAGATCAATCGCATCTTCAATCTCGCCGGCCCTCAAGACAGACAGTATATCGAGCTCTCGCCTGTTTTCTTCGACAGTGCGACGAGCCTCATGCGCGTCACCGTCCAGCACGCAAGCGACAGGTGTTGTCAGCATCTCGCGCCAGTAAAGGTAGCGTCTCACTACTTGATTGGCGCCACCACTGGCGATTAGATGGCAGCCCAGATGAGAAAGGCCGCAATGCAGGCGTTGAGCAAAATGCGGGATCAGAACTGCCTCGGTCGGACCTTCGACGAGCATCAACGCGTTGGCAAGAAAGTCAGCCGGCAATTCGGAGCGCAACTCTAGTAATGACTGATTGAATGCTGACTGCAGCTCTCTTGCCATAGCAATAAAGTGATCGGCTCGCAGCAATTGATCCGCCGATAAAAAGCCTCTTCGCAGCTCACGTTCGATCTTGTCTGTGACAAAGTAGATGAATTTGAAGCGTGCATCCTCTTTTGTGTCCTCAAGATCGCGCAACGAATTGCAGTCAGGCACCAGTGCCAGCGACAGATGAAGCCATGCCAGCTGATCATCTGTGAGCTCGAATGTTGCCGCCGCCTGAGCGGAAAAGTCGTCTATTACAGAATCCATCCACCGCCCTTTAGACGTCCAGGCGCCATCGGCTTCGGCAAGAGCAAAGGATGAGCGGCGAAAAGCGATGGGGCGAAAGCGCTCAATTTCCGAAAGCGCAAAGAGCAATGAGAAGGTGAGAGAAGCCCAGTCGGAAAACGAGGCCGGCATGCTGCCCGTTAGCATAAAACTATCATC